>DAOTUR010000459.1:0-2502 GCA_034436915.1 Anaerolineae bacterium | reverse complement strand
ACCGGCAGCAAGTTTCTGCGGTTGAAGAGCGATCGTGTGAAGTACTGGCTGGCTGTAGGCGCCCAGCCATCTGACACAATGGCGCGCTTGCTGGGCAAGGTGAACCTGCTACCACCGGCGCCCGTGCGAAGTTTGGTACCTAAATGGCGAGTGTTGGGTCTGTCGGCACCGCCACCTCGATTCCCGCACAATGTGGATCCTGTGCTACCGTCAACATCATCGATCGCAAACGCGGCTGCCGCGAGTGCGCAAGGACAGCAACAATCAGCGTGATGTGTCATCTCGAAACGGACGATGGGATTTGGCGTGACGGCGTGACGGCTTCAAGAGATTTGTTGTCGGCGCACCTGATGTTTTTCTGGAACTAAAGCCTGCATGGACTAGCCCTGGAAGATGACGTGTGAGTCCCTTCGCGATCGACGGCACTGGTCAAGCCTGCACCGATACCGCTGATCTGGTATCCTGCACAGGGCTTGTTGCGCTCCTGGCTGTTGGCCGGTGATTGACGTGATGGCATTGAGTATCACAAAATGCTCAAATGTTATTGATACTCATAAAGAATCACCCAAGCGTCGAACACAATGTTCAGCAGCTTGAGCTGTACAAGAACCAAAAAAACAGCACCACGCTACCGACTGCATCTGTCACAATCAATACGTCTGCTGGTGGAAGCCATGTGAGGACCTCGCTTGCATAGAAGTTCGGCATGTGCCCTTTCCACGGGACGCAGATTGCGATACGCATCAATAGAACATGTACAACGCGGTGAAGGTGGACAATCTGGCACTGTGCACAAGACAACTATCGAAAGCTAAACCGTATAGGCATTGAATGTCAACAACGGTGTTGGCCCGTACTCCCTTTGCCGATCCCTCCAGCTACTCGCCAAATCGATGAAGCTTTGAGAGAGAACCTAGACTAGAAAGCTCATTAAACATCAGGCATAGTGTTAGCGACATTCCCTTCAGGACTTGCTCTCCATCTGGGAACCCAGCGATTGATCGAGCATCATTATCCAGGGATTGAGCCATGCAGTTACATAATAACAACATGATAACACGCATACGAATCAGCTAGATGATGGACTCGCCTGAGAATGAGGTGTACGTAGAGAAAACGCCGATGCTGGAGGCCGTAACGCTCGATCATGAAATCCAACACAAGACATACGTACCAATCGCTGAAACCCAGGTCCTCATCGTTCACGTTGGAATTGCGACCGAAATCATCCAGTGCATAGCCACCTTCCTCGTCTTCGTCCGAAGTGTCGCCACTGTCAGAGCGGTTCTTCACGCGCCGTCGTTTGGGCATGCCACCGAATTCGATCTCTTCATTGGGCGGCTGCAACAGAGCCGGCTCAAATGCCGGGGCACGTGCCACCACCCCAAACTTTCGCTTACGGATACTTGGACGAGAACGGGTCCTGCCCCGGCCGCGGCGGCGGGGTATCGCCAAGGGTACCACGGCCGGCGAAACACGCGGTGGACTCGGAGCGGCGGAGGCTTTAGGCAACAGCGTCGCCAACATTTGCTCAATAGCAGCGCGCGTGGGCTCAATGCCAAACGTCCAATTGAGCTCTGAGTTTCCAAGCCATGATCGCTCGATGTATTGGAGTTCAATTCTGTACCCTTCCAAGCACCTTTGTGCGCGCTGGACCTCGTCTTCAGACATGCCATCGGCGCGGTTGAACACGATACTACCGACCTTATCCTGCAGGTCTTGCAATTCCTTTGGAAGAATGTATTCCATGGCCATTTGCTCACGACTTGAAGCTGAATTGCGCGACGACATGGTTTGGTTTTGAAAAAATGAATGAAAAAATTTGAAAATTTTTGAATCAGTTCAATGGGGGCGCAGTTGTTCCCAGGTAAATTGTTCCTGGATTTTTCTTTGTGAGATTGGGCGGTAATGAGAACGGTTTCTCGAGATCAAACGACAAGTTCCGGTCGGTGTCAGTGTCGCCCAGAGCCGGGCCGAGCCTCACGACCTCGCAGCTAGTACCCCACTGCCTACTTTGTCACGTAGTAAGTCTTTCAATGGGCCTTTTGCAACGTACCACGGGACTCAATCGCCGCGAGTCAGTCACAGATCTAGAGTCCCTATGTAGCGATCTGTGGCCTCGTCTGTGCCCGGCGGGCCGAACTTGAACGCGCGCTAGCGCTGTCAGAATCACCAAGTTTGATGTTTCGATCACTCATCGCCGCTGGAGTGGTCAGGCCCGGCGGCATAACATCGATTCGCTTCTCGGCCGATGAGCAGCACGGGGTGCAGCGCCAAATCAAACAGCTCATGATCGTTTGATCAGCTAGCTGGCCATTCATCATCATTGAAGTTTATAACTACTGCCCCAACGCGATTAAATTGATAAGAAACTCAGGCGATTGCGAGCTCTGAAGCAGGGACCGCTGGTGTTTCGTCAAACGACGATATTTATACGTCTCGTCAATCACAAGCATAGCAAACAACCAACCAAAAAGAAAGTTTAGAATACGCACAAACAAA
>DAOTUR010000458.1:0-3114 GCA_034436915.1 Anaerolineae bacterium | reverse complement strand
TCGGAACTGGTGAGGCATCCCGAAGTGCCTATGTATTCGCCTCTAACGTAGGTCTTGCGACCTGAGTCTGGTAAGCATTGGGGCTAAAAGCCCCTCCCTTCAGGGATGGGGATGCTTACTAGGATAATGTTTTATTGGGCGCAATATATTGCGCCCCTACAAATGTCCTTCGGGGAGGGTGTATCGCTTATTGTTCGCCCGGACGATAGCCCTCAGCCGCGCATGAGTTGTAATCGTCACCAACCACGACCTGATAATCATTGACACGCGCTGGATCGGGCTGGATTGTGATGCGGTTCTCAGCCAGTTTCAGAATCTTGAGCAGTTCGGGCGTTCGACTGCCTTTGTCACTGCCCACCGCATCGAGGATTGTGGTTTGGGCGGAAGGCGTTGGGGCTGGCCCGGCGGCATAGGCATTGAATCCCTCTTCGCGCAAACGCGAGGCGGCCACTTTATCCCAGCCCACATGCTGCGTGCCGTTGTACACAGCCACTCGCGGCTTGACGACAGTGAGTTGGCTGGTGGTGGGCGGCGTGTAAAAATCCACCATAAGCTGATGGATCGGCTCGTAGTTGGGAAGCTGTACGGCCTGGCCTGCGAAGGGGCCGCTGGTCGGCTGCCAGGGCGTTGTGTGATAGGTGCGCTGCATGGTGAAACTCTGAAGGCTGTCAGGATCGAGATTCAGGCCAATTGGCAGCAGACCCAATACCGTCTCAAAGGGAATATTGGTCTCAATGACCTTTGTGATATCGTTCCACAGCTCCGGTACTTTGGCGAGCTGGCCTGATGACAGCGCCTTGCGTAAAAGCGCCTTCAGAAGCTGCTGCTGGCGGCGTCCTCGATCAAAATCCGTCGTCTTATTGCGCGTGCGGACATACCACAGGGCATCAAAGCCCTTGAGCGTGTAGTAGCCCACGTCCAGCGTCCGCATTTCGTAGTTTTGCTCAACAGGCAGATTTGGATCGATCACGGCTTTGGGATAGTAATCCTGATAGGCACACTCGACGCCAATATCAACACCTCCCAGTGAATCAATGACCGTCTCAAAGCCCGTAAAATCGACTTTGACATAGTAATGCACGTTGATGCCAAAGTTATAGAAAATTGCCTCGCGCAGCAGGCCAAAACCGCCGCCCGTCCATCCAAACGATTCGCCGATGCCATAGACCGTATTGAGGCGCGTCAGCGTAGGCGTGGGGATATAGATGAAGAGATCACGCGGCAGACTGAGCATGGAGACGGTGCGCGTTTCGGTGTTGATCGACAAAATCAACATTACGTCGGTTCGCAGCGATCCGTCTTTCGTCACCTCTGAATCTGTTCCCAGGAGCAGGATGTTGATGAGTTCATAATTGCGCGGGATCACAGGCACTTTCGTCGGCACGGCTGTTCCGGCGACTTCGGCCACCGCCGGCTGATCCGACGGCGGGAAGAAGGTCGGCAGCGTCACGGGCGTACTTGGCCCGACAGGGGCTGTGGTCGGTTGGGCCACAGGCGGCGCTTCGGTAGGCAGGGGCGTGGCCGCGATAGAGGCAGCGGTGGTGGGCTGTGCAGTCGCCGCGCTGATACTTCCGCCATCCGGCGTGTTGGTGATGAACTGGACGAGCATCAGCCCATCATCCGCGATATGGGAGGTACTGGCATTTTGCGAGGCGGTCAGCGCAGTGGCTGTTGCGGCGTAAGCCTCGCGGCGGCCTGCCATCTCATTGGCATCGCTGGTCTGGCGCACGAGCGCATTGATAAAAAAGTACCCTGAACAGAGGACTGCGAGAAGCAGCAGAACGGGTAGCACACGAAAGATGACAGCGTTGAAAAAACGTCTGATCGCCGAACGCGGCGCAGCAGGACGATCAATGGACATAATCCACTCCAGGTACACATGATTTTACGCATCTCAGTGTAGCCGAAAGCCCTCTGAGCGACGAGTGTGACCCGTTAATCAGAGGGCAAACGTGGGATTTATGTCCTATGCGCGAGGCTAAAATGAGAAGGCGCTGCTGCCCTCGCGTCTCATCCGCTCCCGCAATGGGCGAAGCAGGAAGTGGGGTAAGCCCCTCTACCACGCAGTGGGAGAGGGGTTGGGGTGAGGGTAAAATACACGCTGTCACCTGCCTCAATCAGCCTCTACTCAAAAATCACAGGCACGGTACAGGAGTCGATGACGCCACCATCGGCCCGAATGACGCTGAGACGCAGCCAGTACAACCCATCCTCGTACAAATCGCTGTTCAGCAGGCCCAGCACACCATCGACCACAGGCACGTTTGCGTCACTGTAAAAATCGAAGTCGGGCTTGGCATCAGGCCGTATATCCAATTGATAGTGATCGAAGCCATCGCCCGCCGCCGTCCCCATGACTGTCATAACAGCAGTGAAGCGCTGCAACGGTGTAGGGCTGGTGATTTGTGCGGTGCTGCATCCTTCTGGTGTCAGCGTGATATCGGGCGCAAGCGGGGCGGGCGTGCTGGTGATGAGCGGGATAACCGGGACACGCGGCACAAACAGCGTATCACCCGGCTGAATGCGACTGACATTTTGTAAGCAGTTCACATCGCCTAGCAGCGACACGGTGCTGCCTGTGGCCTCTGCGATGGTGTACAGCGTCTCGCTGCCTTCAACAACATAGGTCGTCCAATCCGTCGGTTGGCCGCAGACAGACGGTGTGCGCGTGGGATAGAACGTGAGCACAACATCCGGCGCGGGGCTGGTGGGGGTGATCTCGACCACACCTTCTGTTGGCGGCACGATGATCTCACTCTCGCGGGTGGGGACAAGCGTTTCAGTGGGTGTTTCTGTCGATGTTTCCGTCAATGTGGCAGTCGGCGTTTCTGTCGGAATCTCTGTCAGCATCGCGGTTGGCGTTTCTGTCGCGGTCTCTGTGGGAACTTCCGTCAGTGTCGCGGTTTCTGTTGGCAGTGCTGTCTCAGTAGGTGTTTCCGTCAGAGTAGCCGTTTCTGTCGATGTTTCTGTTGGCAGTGCGGTCTCGGTGGGTGTTTCTGTCGGCACAAGCGTATTGGTCGCGGTTGGCAGATCAGTGTTGGTGGCGGTTGCGGTCTCTGTTGGCGTGTCTGTTGGCATAATCGTATTGGTGGCCGTTGCCGTGTCTGTCGGTGT
>DAOTUR010000457.1:0-9764 GCA_034436915.1 Anaerolineae bacterium | reverse complement strand
TACACAGAGTTGGGATTTTTCCAAGTTGAGATATTTCTCAACTATTCTGTTTAATTTGACGGTTGGTATATTGACGATGAATTAATTTGTACCATAAAAACCAGCCTGAGTAGTTACCTAAAAACCCATCCAAAACTCAGGATAAAGACGCCACCGTCTCATGGAATATTCATCTTCACCCATACCAAAGCGCTATAGGTCTCTGACACAACTGTGATAGTCTGCATAAATAATCGTCGTTTGAAGCGGAATGTGGTCGGAAATGTTTTCTGTCCCGTTGTGGAGTGCTTTTACCGATACAGTGACCCTGAATCCCCTTGAGCAGGCCGATATCGTGCGGGATTATGGGCTTCAGGCGCTTGTTCTCCGCAATGTGTGGGGGAGAAGTGTTGAGACTCTGACCAACATGGAAGCGTCGGCTATCGCATTGCACTGCTCTCAAATTGGCGTCCCGATTCACAGCCTTGCCACGACATTAGGCAGCAGCAGCGTGGATGAGTCCCCTGAACATGATCTGGCCCGTTTTACGCGCCTGCTTGAATTGGCGCAGTGTCTTCGTGCTGAGGCGATTCGCATCTTCGCTTTTTTGCCGCCCCAGGGAGGCAAGCCTGCCAGCTATATGGCTGATGCTATTCGCCGCCTCCGACCCCTGACAGCCTTCGCGCAAGCGGCGGGCGTGATGCTGCTGGTGGAAAATGCGCCTGAGACGATTGGCAATATTCCCTCCAATATTCACACGGTTGTCCATGCCCAGCGCAGCCCCTGGGTGAAAACCAACTGGAACACAGGCCATTTTGTGCAGGCGGGCATTGCGGAACACGTCATCGATTACTGGCTGATTCTGGCGCTGTCGTGCGGGCATGTCACACTGACGGATGCCTTGTTGTGGGATCACAGTAGCTGCCTGCCGGGGGATGGCGATGCACAGGTGGCGCAAATGCTGATGATGATGCGGACGCATGGCGCACATTATGGCCTGACGATTGACCCGTGCTTGCCCGGTGAAGAAGGCTTTGCCCTGACATTGGCGCGAGTGCGGCAGTGTTCGCTGTTGCAGGGTGTCACGACGTGATACAGACACGAATCGAAACAAATTTGCCGTGATGCAGGGCTTGGCACGCCAAGCCCCTACAAATACCGTTTTGGGGCACAGCAGGCTGCGCTCAAAACACCAATCTCATCTCTTAAACAGTTATCCTCTTAAACAAAGCGTTTGACCTCATCGCGCCAACTGTACTGCGGGGCATAGCCCAGGATGCGCCGCGCCTTGTCAATCGATAGCAGCGTGTCATTCGGCCCGACCTCGCGCTTAAATGGCACATCCGGGAAAATCTCCGCCATCAACTCAGCGTTGGGACGACTCATAACGGTATCCGCATTGGCGATGATGAAGATATCGGCCCCGGTCAGATCAATTTCCAGAGCCTTGCGGATGGCCTGTGATGCATCCCGTGCATCGATATAGGCCCACAAATTCCACTTGCGCTGTGTGGCATCGGCATCGAAGCCGGGGAAGTGGGCGTAATCAGCCGGCTCCATCACGTTGGAGAAGCGCAGTCCAATCATCTTGAGACGCTCATCCCAGCGGCAGAACTGCTTCGCCATCTCTTCGCCCATCAGCTTAGAGAGCGAATACGACGACTCCGGGCGGCCGACATACTCCTCATCAACGGGTACATAGGGCGGCGGCTCACCGAAGGGCAGGCCCAGAACCGTTTCGCTTGAGGCCCAGACCACATTGTGAATGCCTGCGGTACGGGCGGCGGCGAAGACATTGTAGGTGCTCATCATGTTATTCTCGAAGACAACGGCATTGGGTTTGATGCCAGGTGCAGGGATCGCGGCCAGATGCACCACCGCGTCCACGCTCTGATAGTGATCATCGACGCCGGAAAATGCCTCCAGCGTCTGCCCAAAATCGGTGAGATCGATCTGAATGAACGGACAGCGCTGCTCTTTAGGCGCGACCACATCCAGATTGACCACCTCATATTCATGTTGCAGCAGGTCGTCCACACAGGCCCGTCCCAATTTGCCGCTGCCGCCTGTCACCAGAACTCGTGTCATGTGCTGTATCCCGATACGATGGTTATCAATGATCCCCTATCTATTCTAAGAGATTGCGCCTCAAACCTCCACAAGATTGCCGCAACCATGATGAGATCAGAGCAGACTCTCATCATGGTCTCGTGAGAACCGTTTATAGAGATTGGCTCTCTGCTATGCGGCGGGCGCAAGGGTAGGGCTGTCTTCAGGCATATCTTTGATCACGAGAGTGGCCCCGATCAGCAGGAAAATCATCAACACCCCGCCGATCAAAAATGGGGCCGTGCTGCCAAGCCACTGAAACACGGCCCCGCCCACGACGGGCGTGATGGCGTTGGCAAGGCTCACCATTGAGGAACTCACACCGAGGATCGCCCCCGTCTCTAAAGGATTGACGCGCCGTGTCATCAGGCTGTTGAGACTGGGCGAAATAACACTGCCACCGAGCGAAACGGGCAGCATTGCCACCACAAGCCAGGCGATACCGCTGATACCTTTGCTGCTGTCATCAGGCATCTCAACGGAAATCTGCGTTGTTTTGGTGGTGTTGCGGCTGAGTTCCTCGATCATCTTGTCGCGTGAGTACCAGGGGACAGGCTGATGTGGCGTGATCGCTGTCAAAATAAGGCCGATGCCCAACAGCAGCAGCCCTGCGTAAATCAATTTGCGTTCGCCAAAGCGCCGACTCCACTTGCCAATCGCATAGCCCTGGACAATGACGATGATCACGCCCACATACACAAACAGCAGCGCATTGCCGGAGGCATTGAGGCCCAATCGATTGAGGTTGAAGAGGGCCAGGAGATTTTCAAAGCCGCCAAACACCAACTGCTGCATAAACATCAGCAGAAGCAGCATTGCCACCAGCGGGTTGCTGATGACGCGGGTGAATCGGCGCACCCATGAGTCGGTTTGCTGTGCCACAGCATGATGCTGACGGGCTTCAAGCGTATTTGTTTCTTTGAACCAGAAGGTTGTGAGCAGGATAGACGCCAGCGAAAAGCCGGCTGCAAGAAAGGCGGGGACATGATAATTGTTGTTGGTCAGCGCCAGCGTGATTCCGGCGAGAGCTGGCCCAAGCGTGAAGCCTAACCCAAAGGCTGCTCCAAGCAAGCCCAGACCCTGGGTGCGCGTCTGCGGCGTGGTCACATCGGTAATGGCGGCCTGGGCTGCGACGATATTCGCGCCGCTCAAACCATCGATGAGGCGCGAGAGCAGCAGCAGGGGCAGGGCATTGGCGAGGCCGAGCAGGATGAAACCGATGAATGTCCCGATCTGGCTGACGAGCAGCACAGGCTTACGCCCATAACGATCTGACAGCGAGCCAAGCAGCGGCCCCGCGATCAACTGCATGGCGGGATATACGGTTCCAATAATGCCGATCATCAGCGGATTCGCCCCGAAAGACGCGGCATACAGCGGCAGAAGCGGGATGATGATCGTCAGCCCCAAAAGATCGATGAGCACAATCACAAAGATCGGCAGGATACGCTTAAAATCGAGTTTTTCCGGGTTTGGAGTGTTCATTGCGATGTCACCTTAGAATATGAAGGAAAGCCCACTTCTCATCCTCGACATTGCGACAATGTGCAATATGAATCAGCAGGAATTTGGGCAGGATGGGATGTTGAAAATAAAGCGTGTGGATCTCATGTCACCGACACTATTCGGTGATATAAGATCTCCTAATCAGGTCAGATATCAGGGCGTGAAAAAGCGCCACTGCATATCAACGGGTAGAAGTGTAACACCGACAAAGACGAGGATCAGCGAAACAACCATCACGATCAGGCCGCGTTGCCAACGGGCAGCATCAGTGAGTTCACGTCGCCGCCAGCCATGATGAGCACTGGCCACAATTACGGCGAGGGTCTGTACCGTCAGATGACTCCAGAAATGAGGCTGATTAAAGCCCACGATGCTGCCCCATGCGAGCAGGAGGACCAGTCCAAACAACCATTGAAGATTGAGGACATTGCTATACGCATTCAAGAGCAGATTAGCACGTTTGTCCCAGGCGCGTTTTTGCACCAGACTCAGGGCGAAATAGACGATGGCAACAACGGCCACCACCAGAAAGATCCAGCGCGTCCACGAATGCAGAACGCGGGCAATCAACATGACATTTTCCACTGAGACTACTCCTGTATTTGGCCGGAGAGACGAGATATCACTTCATCAAGCCAGGACAGCTCAAACGCGAGGAAACGTTTTTGATGTTCGAGGATCAATTGCAAGCCACCTCCCGTATGCCCGCGTATGTGCGTCAGCGCTGCCTGTTCCGCTTTGAGGACGGTGTGTCGCTCATGCAGCCGTCCAAGCGCCTCCTCAGCGGGCAGATCATCAATGAAGGCCAGTGCAATATCGCCATCAAAACGAGTCGACATGTGAGCGCTGAGATTCTCGCGCAGAAGCCGTTGAAAGGCGGCCTCGCCTTCCGACGTGATGGTGTAGATGCGGCGTGGGGGACGATTGCCCTCCTGCGTCTCGCGCTCTTGAATCCAACCCGCTGCGGCCATCTTCTGCAGGAGATGGTAGGCAGTGGGCTTCTTTAGATCAGTACAGAAGGCCATATCACGCTGAATAAACTCGTTGATGCCGTAGCCATGCATATTGCCCTGTCGCAAGACTCCGAGCAGCAGCAGTTCACGATGCATGTGATCCTCCGTCCACCCTGATTAGTCAAGATTGACCAATCAAAATGAAGTATAAAAGGCTTGGTAAAAAAACGCAAGGACTCAAATATAATTCTGGGTTAATCCTCATCAAGCGAGTGTCCATAAGGCCGTGTATCACACAAGCCCTTTGACCGCCCTCGAAATATCCTTATACCCACTGATCTTTAGGAAGATATTGTCGTAGAGACAAGGCCCGTCTTGTCCGAACATGTGGACACGGCCGGTTATGCCCCATATGCACCAACTTAAGGGAAAAAGGGTATTCTTGTGGCTTCTCACAGTACAAGAAGGGACAGATACAAAGAGTCAGCGTGGCCCATTCTGTCCGCAGTCTGTCCCGCCATGTCCTTGTTGCCCAGTTCAGACGGGCATACTCTGGGTGTCATGATACAATGTCATCATACGAGGTCGATTATGCTGCTCACATCCGATGTCCCTCTCACCCAATCCGCGCTGCTGGTCATTGATGCCCAGGATTCGTTTAAGATGCGTCCTCTGTGGGAGCGCCGCAGTAATCCCCACTTTGAGCAAAATGTCGCTGCCTTGATCGACGCCTACCGCGCCGCTCATCGGCCCATCTTCTACTTCCTCCACACCGATGATGACCCTGAATTCGTCAAGGGGTCAGCGGGCGTCAAGCTGATGGATTTTATCGCGCCGCGTGCCGATGAAGTGATCCTGTATAAAGACACGCGCAACTGCTTCACCAGCACCACCCTCCAGGCGATGCTGCTGCATCGGGGCGTGCGGCGGCTGGCCGTGACGGGCATCCAGATGGAGCAGTGCTGCGAGACGACCACGCGGGTCGCGGCGGATCTGGGCTATGCGGTTGATTTTGTGATCGATGCGACCATGACCTTCCCGATCAAGAATTGGGATATCCCCGGCGCGGAACTCGATGTCAACGCGATTGAAGAGCGCACCTATTACGCCCTCAATCGCCGCTTTGCCCGCGTGACCAACACTGCAACACTCATGGCTGAACTCAACGCTCTTTCGGAGGTACTTCCCACCCGATGACCCAGCATGTTCTTTTCGCGTTGTTCCCTGGCGACGAGCCTTATGTCCGATCTTGGGTGAGCGTTTAGACCGCCTGGGCTGCGTGCTGGCGCATCATCCAGATATAGCCATCTTCCAATCCAGATTCCAAGGCGGTGGCGTTGTAATGCGCGGCAGGCTGACCGATCACCCGATATTGGATGCCCTCCTGCATTTGCAGCGTCGAGACGATGTTGAGGCCCTCTTCGGGCGCTTCATCGCGCAGCATAAACGACCATACATGCCCACGCGCCTGGCGGATCAGTTCGCTCGGTGCGCCGCGAAACAGCACCCCGCCCTTGTTCATAATGGCGAGATCATTGCAGCTATGGCTGATGTCTTCGATCACATGTGTGGAGAGGATGATGGTACAGCGCTGCGCCATCTCCGACAGCAGGTTGCGGAAACGCACGCGCTCTTCGGGATCAAGCCCCACCGTTGGCTCATCGACAATCAGCAGTTTAGGAGCGCCAAGCATAGCCTGCGCGATCCCTACGCGCCGCTTCATACCGCCACTGTAGGTCTTCAACTTCTGATTGGCCTTGTCGCTCAAGCGCACGATCTCCAGCAGCTCATCGATCTGGACGCGGCGGGCCTGCCGATTGGTGACGCCCTTGAGAATGGCGATGTAATCGAGGAATTCGCGGGCGCTGAGGTTGGGATACAGCGCCAGTTCCTGCGGCAGATAGCCAAGCAGCGCTTTTGATGCCTGTTTGCCCGCCGCCGTACTCAGATCATGCCCGAAGACGATAGCACGTCCTTCCGTCGGCGTGAGAAGTCCTGCCAGGATACGCATGAGTGTGGTTTTGCCCGCACCATTTGGCCCCAACAGGCCGAACATGCCTGTCCCGATAGTCATGTTGATGCTGCGAAGCGCATACACGCCGCTGCTATACGATTTCGAGAGATATTGAATGTCGATCATGGTGAATTCTCTGTGTCCTGTGAGCTAATTCGATTGGGATGCTGCGATAGGTGTAGGTGTCGATGATGAGATTGTCTTGGGCCACAGTGAAAATCCGTTCCAGCGCAGTGTCCACCATCCGCCAACGATGAGGGCCGTGATGAGGAAGACCATGCCGCGCCCGACCATAAAATCGCTCATGCCGGGCAGCGTAAACAGCGATGAAAAGGTGAGGGGAAGACCCAGGCTACCAAAGGCATTCACCAACACCGATGAATTGAAGGGATTGAGTTGTAACGCGGCGAGAAATCCATCTGTGACTTGCCCGCCGATGTACAGACTCAGGAAAAAGACGCCAATCACGGCGATGGCCGCACGGCGGCGTGTGGGCTGTGTTGCGCCAATCAAGGCCGCAAACCCGCCATTGAAGAGGACGATGGGCGCACCAAGAAGCAGCCAACTGTCCAGGACAGGGCGTAGATCAAAGGGGCCTACTGCCAGAAACCAGAGTCCACTCAGGATCGTCAGCGCCAGGAGAAAGGCACTCATAGCCGCCCACCAGAGGCCGCCGATCTTGCCCACCAGATAGGCCCAACCCGGCAGTGGCGTACTGTGCAGCATCTCGTCCATGTGATCCTGCTGATCCAGCGGGATGGCATCACACAGGATGACAGGCACGACGAGCATCTGCATCACCGTGAGCATTGCCAGCGGCATATGGGTGAAGGCGAGACCTTTGGCGATCATTTGCTGATCAAGCGCCAACTGCGACAAATCTGCGCCTTGCAGCATCACCTTGATATAGGCGTCATAGGCGATAAGCATCGTAATTCCCACCACCGCAATCAGGGTGCTCAGCATGACCTTGAGCGGACGCCGCCGCCAATGCAGTTTCCACTCATACAGCCACATGGCAGCAATCTGCCAGAAAACATTGACCGCAACTGGAGCAGAATTGAATTTTTTGGAGCGTTTGTCATTCGATACAGCCGCGACAGGGGCGGCTTTGCGGCGTGTCTGACGATCCTGCGCCGAGAGCAGCAGCGATTCAGCATCGCTCAGTAAAGCAGAGGTGCGCCACAAGAAGAACACGCTCAAGCCAAGCAGGATGACTCGATTGAGCGTGTAATATTCCCAGGCCGGAAACGACAGCGGTTGCGCGAACATGTTGATCGTCCACAAAAACGGCTGCACGTAATTCATCGGGAAGGGCATGTGTGGGCCAGCATTGGTGGCGCTGGGAATGAGAAACGGGCCAAACAGCAGTGTAATCGCCCAGACTGCCAGCGCCCCGATCAGCCCCATCGTCATGGTGCGAACCCGTGTCGTGAGATAGATGGTGAAGCTCATCAGGAACAGCATGGAGGGCAGCCATGCGCCCAGACGCATTCCGATATCGCCAAGCCGATTCTGGGCAGCCAACAGCCCCATGCCGCCGATTCCGATTCCGGCATAAAGTGCCACAATCACCAGGACACGCTCAAGCACCAGCCAGGTGATCGGGCGCGGCAGCGCCAGCAGCATCTCCAGCGGTTCATCTTCGGGCGAGAAGATCAGGGCCGTGTGGATGGCTGCGCCAAGCGGGATGACCAGTTGCAGCACGCTCATTGAGATCATCGGCGTCAACTGGACTTTATCGCGGTTGAGGATCATGATCAGCGTCACCGCCGCCGTAATCAGCGGCACAATCCACCCTGCCAGACGCACACTCGCCCGCCATGTGATGGGATAACGCTGCCGCAGAGCGCGGGCCAGCAGTGCGGCCACATACAGCGACAGGCCGCCCAGAAGAAGGGCCATGCCCTGGGCAATCGGCTGTGTATCGGTCAGCGTCAGGACTCGTGTCGTGAGAGACGCATCTTTGGTCGTATCCTGGGCAAAGACCATACCCGTTGTAACAAGGATAAGAAGTAGGGACACGATATATCGTGTCCGTGTTTGAAGGAGATTGGCGTGATTCATCACGACCTCTTTAATACGTTGCGTCATACGACATCCTCTTTTCATCTTGACCTGCCCACCAGAGGGCAGCAGTGACACACACCACCGCACTCACGAACAACACGATGCGATTTTCAGGAGCGCTCAATCCTGGGAGGCTCAACCACGCCTGCAAAAACCCGTCTATCGCATTGGTACGAAACAACAGATGCATCATCCACAACAGCAGACTCAGACCGTAAGCCGCTGCGGTTTCGCGCAGCATGACGCTGAGAAAGAAAGCCAATCCCGACAAAAACGTCATCGGGGCCAGCCACGACAGTACCAGTGGCATGAGCGATATATCTGCCCGTACCAGCGCCAGCACAATACTGCCGCCCAATGCCAGCATCAGATCAAAGCCAAACACCAGCGTGAGCCGTGCCAGCAGGATCAAGCGCGGCGATGTTGGTGTGCTGCCCTCCAGTTCCAACATTCGCGCTACATCATCGTCATAGAGCAGTGCCACGCCTACCGCCGCCACAATCGGGGCGATCACGGCCAGCGGAATAACGCCAGGGCCAGACGGGACGCTCAGAGTCACCAGCGTTCCCAGCAGCAGCACCAACGCTGAGGCGATCCAGATATCGCGCTGGATCACGCGCCTCTGACTGAGGAGCAGCACGAGCGGCGGCCATTCCCGCAGGCGATCCCAACGGCTCAAGGGCGGCGCGACAGGCCCCATGCGCTGCTGCACGCGCAGTGCCAGAGCAGGCGGCGCGGCCACAGCGGGCAGATGGCGGAGAAACCGCGCCAACTGTGCCAATGATTCGGCCTCTTCTGCCGATTCGCCATTGTCCAGCAGCGCCCGCCGCAGACGCTCCACATCAGGTTCAGGCGGTGATTGCGACATCATCTTTGTGTCCTTTGCTCTCTTTGTGTTCTTTGCGTTGTCGTGCTTTTATGATTCGTTCATCATCTCGCGCAGGTGCTTGAGGCCCAGGCTGAGACGTGATTTCACCGTCCCAACGGGAATACCAAGCACCTCCGCAATCTCGGCTTGCGCCATTTCCTAGTAGTAGAACAGCACCACCACTTCGCGCTGATGAGTCGGCAGTTGATTGAGCGCCTTGAGTACCTGCTGCGCCGAATCCTGGGCGAGGAGCGACTCTTCCGGC
>DAOTUR010000456.1:0-11202 GCA_034436915.1 Anaerolineae bacterium | reverse complement strand
AAAACAGGGTCATCATGCTGTTTTTGAGCCATCGTCTTGATCGTAACGCCCTGTTTGGTCTTTTGTAGGGGCACGAT
The DNA here is from genome assembly GCA_034436915.1 of Anaerolineae bacterium. Taxonomy (GTDB): domain Bacteria; phylum Chloroflexota; class Anaerolineae; order Aggregatilineales; family Phototrophicaceae; genus JALHOR01. The sequence continues at coordinate 11,125 of DAOTUR010000456.1, read as the reverse complement.
GCATCGTGCCCCTACGGAAAACGCTCTCCAGAACATGCGTTTAATCCGGTAAATCCATTACGTTCCGCATTATCAAACGGCTTCTAAGCAAAGAGGGAGTGCTTGTCAGGGCGATCCAATGGATCGCCCTGATTTTCTTATGCTGAAAAGCGTTTATTGCGAGTAGGTGTGCATGATAACGTGGTCGTGAACGTCACATTTTAATTTGAGGTGGGATTGGCGTAGGGGCACGATGCATCGTGCCCCTACAAAAGCGCTGTGACCTGTTGCGAACCCATGACCTGATCAAAAAGTCGATCACCACGCTGTTCTGTATACCTACCCTATTGCGGCGATGACACGGTACAAAGTCTCTTTGTTGTGCTGCTTAAGCGATCTTATTTCTCAAAATGCTGCCGAATTTCAGCCACAAGTTGATTGTCAGTCATTTTATCAGCCGTTTTGACCGTGATCAGACTCGCGTCAATGCCGTGAGTTTCCAGGTGTTTTTGCAGCTCCCCTTTAGCTTCGCCGGGGCCTAATATCAAAATCGCGCTGGCATCACGCAGATGAGTGATGACCTCTTCGTAGTAGTGATGAAGCTGCTCCGCAAAGTGCCGATCACGGCCATCATCGGCATTGGGGTCATGTGATTCGGTAGCATCACCCGATGTGACCCGCTTGATATCCTCGTCGTTCTCCAACGCACTCATGATCACAGCCTGACGGTGATCAATCCACAAACCCATTTCTTTTGTCATACTCACCCCGCCGCATATGAAACCTGGTTCACTTTAGTTGAGTTTACATATATGAGCAAGTCTGGGCTTAAAGATCAGAGTGCCATCCACCGTGTCTCTTGCTCAGGCGGTTGGCGTACCAAAAAGATCGCGCAGCGGCAGACGAAAATCTGGCAGCACATCCTCGCCCACAAGAATGCCCTCCCCTGTCAGATGCGTTGTGATAATCTGCTCCGCCTGCTTGTGATAGATGGTCGTAAGCTGCTTGTCAGGATCGATGACCCAGACCAAGCGTGAGCCATATTGAAGATAGGTTTTGACTTTGTAGTTCATCTCACTGGCGCTGTTGGAGGGCGACAGAATCTCAACCGCGAGATCAGGGGCAAACTCAAAGCGCTTGGCAAAGGGTGGAAAGATACCTGCTGCAAACGACACATCCGGCTTGAGAACAATGCCCTGCCCCATAAAATAATCGAGGTTATCGCCTCCGACGAAGCCCAGAGAGTGCTCAACGACATAATTTGAGATTGCCCTTGCAAGTAAGGTGACAATCCAGACATGAAGCGGGCTTGGACTGGGCTGTTCAATCAATTCTCTCTCGTGCAGTTCGTAGCGTTTGTCGTCATCAGGCAGCGCCATATAATCCGCATTGGTGAGACGTGGGCGGGTGATGTCCATGAGATATCGCTTTCCTGACTCGACTGCTTTTATGATACATCCGATTGACGTTGATCTTGTACATCCATCCCTCTACAATTGATCCATAAAGCGAATGGAGGTAGACCTCATGACCAATACGCCTCACCCCCTCATCATCGAAGACCCCGATATTCTGGGTGGGCTACCCGTGTTTTATGGGACACGAGTCCCTGTCAAAACGCTGCTCGATTACCTGACAACGGGCGAGACGATTGATGAATTTCTCGATGATTTCCCATCTGTGCGCCGCGAACAGGTTGTGCGCTTCATAATGAAGTCATCTCTTTAGCTCGACTTCGCACATCTCAATAGAACTTGCTCCGATCCGTTCGTATTGAGTTCAAAACATAAGCTGTATTTTTCGCATCTGTTGAGATGGCAGTGATATGCGAAAAGTCTGATAGGTTTTGAGAGTTCGTGCTCACCGAAGTGGATTAATCCAAACGTGTCATGTGCAAAGTCCAGTATAGATAACCGACAATAACAATATTATACCGCTCACAAAACACAAAGGCGCAATCTCTCGCGCCCTCATGTCAAAATTATTCATCTGGATGGTATGTTTAGCGCCCGGCCACCAGCAGCGCCAGCGGGCAGAGGCCCAGAACCGCCAACACCGCCAGTGCCATCAGCGCCAGCGTCACGCGATCAAGGCTTTCTTCTTCATAGCGCCCCACGCGGTACGGCTGGCTGTTGCCATACTGCGGCATCACATGGCCCGAATCGCCGGACATGGGACGCATCCCCGGCTGCGGGGCGGGCGGCACGCTGTAACGCTGCTCCAGCGGCTGCTGCAAGGGCGATGGTACAGACGGCTGTGCGCCCGGAACATTGGGCTGACGCGGATTGTAAGGCTGCGGCGCAGACGGAGCCGCGCTGAAGCGGGCTGTCGGTTCGCTGGAGATAGGGGCAGCAGGCGGCATCGACACCCCCGGCGGGCGATTGTTCTGCACAGGCGACACAATCGTCTGCGGCTGCGAACGCTGTGACGGGGATTGCTGCTGAGAGGGAGTCTGCTGTGATTGCGAAGACGCAACAGGCGGGATCGGGTTCCGCATGGTGTACTCACGCGATTGGTTCCTCATCTGAGTCAGCACCTGCTCCAACTGCGATCCCGTTTGATAGCGCTGCGCCGGCTCTTTGCTCATGAGACGCTGCACAATCTTCGAGAGCGATTCCGGCACTGTCGGATTGAACTCCGTCACCGAGGGAATGGGACTCTGGATGTGCGCCATTGCCAAATCCTGCTGGCTGGCCCCGCTGTAGGGCAGGCGTCCGGTCAGCATCTCAAACATAACGATGCCAATCGCATACACATCCGAGGCGGGACTCGGCGGCTCACCACGGGCCTGCTCCGGCGCGAAGTAGTGCGGGCTACCCCACACGATCTCGGCCCGCTGCTGCGGTTGCGTATCCGTCAGGGCCTGCGCGATACCAAAGTCAGTGATTTTGACGACTTTTTCGCGGGTGACGAGAAGATTTTGCGGCTTCACATCGGCATGGACGAGACCGGAACGATGGGCATAGCCCAGGCCCGCCGCAATCTGGATGCTCAAATCCATCACCTGATCAACAGGCATCGCCCCCTGCGCCTTGATGATGCGCTTGAGATCCTGGCCCTCAATGAGTTCCATCACAATATAATGCGTCGGCCCATCGCTGCCCACGTCGTACACAGTGACGATATTGGGGTGCGACAGATTGGCGATGCTGCGGGCCTCCTGCTTGAACTTTTCCAGGAAGGAGGGGTCTTGCGTGAGGCTGGGACGCAGAATTTTCACGGCGACGTTGCGCCCCAGGAGGCGATCAACGGCCTTATAGACGACAGACATGCCGCCCGACCCCTGTTGGGCCACCAGTTCATAGCGATTGTTTAAGACTGCTTCACCAGCCATACGTTCGGCGATCCTCTCGTTTGTGGGCGGGCATGAGGTCGAATGTCTGAGTTGCCTATGGGCGCATCATCGGGTCGAAGAGATGACGATATTCTAGCAAAGCCCCGCGATCCGTCATACTCGCAATATAATCGGCGACCACGCAGGCCACGCCTTCGGTGTCCATCTTGGCCTGATACTCCTGTGGAAGCTGGCGCGGCTCCTTGAAATAGCTGCGAAACAGCGCGGAGAGAAAATGATCGGCCCGCTCCGACATCCGCACGACGCGATAATGACGATACATATTCTGATATAAAAAGGCCTTGAGCGCCTTGTTCAACGCTGCCATTGTGCTGCCATAATTGACCACATTCTCCGTGTGATGCTGGATATCATCAGGACTGCGCGGATTGAGGGCATCGATACGGGCTGTCGTCGCAGCTAAGACATCGTTCACTTCGATGCCCACCAACTCGCGGATGAAGCGGTGGCGCGTGACCTCATCCAGGATGCGATCATTGCAGTTCAGGTTGTCGCACAGCTTGCGCCAGATGTCCAGTTCGCGCAGTTGGTCGGGCGTCAGCAGGCCCGCTTGCAGCCCATCATCCAGGTCATGTGCGTTATAGGCGAGTTCATCGGCAATATTGGCGATCTGCGCTTCAACCCCGCCGCGTGTAGCCGTATCAAAGCTGGTCGTGCCGAGCAGATCATAATCGGTCTCGTGTTTGGCGATGCCTTCCAGCGTTTCGTATGTCAGATTCAACCCCGCCCACTGCGGATAGCGGCGCTCCAATTCCGTCACTACACGGTAGCTTTGGTGATTGTGATTGAAGCCGCCAGAGTCCTTCATCAGACCGTTGAGCACAGACTCGCCCGCATGACCAAACGGCGGGTGGCCCAGATCATGCGCCAGACAGATGGTCTCCGTCAAATCTTCGTTCACACCCAGGGCGCGGGCCAGCGTGCGGCCAATCTGTGCCACCTCTAAAGTGTGCGTGAGACGGGTGCGATAATAATCCCCCTCATCATTGACGAACACCTGCGTCTTGTATTCCAGGCGGCGGAACGCAGCGGAATGCACAATCCGATCCCGATCCCGCTGAAAGGCCGTGCGATAATCCGGTTCATGATCCTTGTGAAAGCGCCCGCGACTCTCACCGCTGCACAGCGCATAGGGAGCCAGGATCAGGCGTTCTTGTTTCTCAAGAGTCTCGCGTGTGACATACATACGTCTCTTCCTGGTGTATGGGCAAACGACATAGGGCTATTGTACGCGGTTTGGTCGTTTGTACCTAACGCCTTCTAAACCGCCTCATATCTAACGATAGGGCCGTCTTCATCGTCTTAAAAATTGTAAAATCTCTTACCCGATCCTTCCGTTCTTCAAACCTTGATTAACCCCTCGTTCGGGTGTGTTATAATGAAAAGGATTTTGCACGGTGATAGACGAAGGACAGAATAATGTTTGAAAATGAACATTTGGCCCGCATGATTGAGTGGCTCGATGAAGAACGCCGCCGCGATAAGGGTGTGATCACCACGCTCGAAGAACGGCTGGCGCAGCAAACAGAGGTTATGCAAACGCTTCAGCGGCGTCTGGCGGGTCTGGAATCCGATCAGGCCTCGATCCAGAGCAGCGTGCTGCCCGCGCAGCGTGAAGCTGAAATTGTCGACACCGTGCGCCGTGAAATGAATCAGCTTGTAGAACAGGCCAATGCCCGCCGCCTCACCGCTGAGCGCGAGTTAGAGCGCCGCCTCTCCCTCGTCAATGAGCAGGCCAAGCAGCAACTCCGCGAGATGGAAGAGCGCGTTGAGCAGGTGCGGCGCAGCACCAGCAGCCTCAATGTCGTGCGCGATGTGGGCGAACGGGCAGCCGATAACGTCTCGGCCTTGCAGCAGATGGTGACGGATCTGCTGCGAAAAGTGGAAGACCTGGAACGCCGCTTGAGCGCAGGCGAAGAGCAGCGCCGTCAGGCAGACCGCCGCCTGAGTGAAATCGACAATGAGCTGCCTGATATGAAGCGCGGCACAGAAAACAACAAGACAAAACTTCAACTGGTCGAAGACCTGACCATGCGGAATGAACGCCGTATCATCGATATCCACAGCACCGAGCGCGAACGCCGCGATCAGATGCAGCAGTTCATCGATCAGCAGACGCTCCTCATGCAGCAGCGCGACTCCGAGATCGAAGCCCTCATGAAGCGCTTTAGCGATCATGACGAGGAGATGCAGAGCAACAGCCAGCGCTTCGCCTTCTGGGAGCAGACGCACCGCGAGATGCGCCATGTGCTGGAAGAATATCAGCGGATTACTGAGCGGTTTGAGCGCCGCTTGAGCGAAGTCGCTGAGATGCAGCGCCTGAGTGAAGATCGCTTCCGCGAGGAGTGGAATGCCTGGGGCGAGAACGATCAAAAACGCTGGAAGACCCTCACCCTGTCACAGGACGAAATCTGGCGTAATCATGATCGTGAGTTTGAGCAGTTCGTGAAGCGCTTTGAGGAGATGACAGGCCCCATCCCGCCGCTGCAAGACAGCGTGCGCCGCTTGTGGGCGATGGAACGCGAACGCGCCCAGATGTATCGGGATCGTTATCAGGCGCTGCTGCTGGAATATGATACAGGCACGGCATCGGGTACAACCACAACGCCGACCACTGGCAGCGGCTATTCGGGCAATGGCACGAACGGCACATCCTATCGTTGATATTGAGTACGGTTTGTAGGGGCGCAGCACGCTGCGCCCTCGCATTGCGACCTTCTTACGACACCCCCATATCCCCATCGGCTGTTGCGGCATCCGCATCAATATCGCTGTCATCCTCATCATCAGCCGTAATGCGGAGTTCAATCACATCGCCCACCGCTGCGTCCAGGCGCTGCGCCGCGTTGCCCTGATTGATGGCAATTTCGAGATAGTTGTTACTGTCCACATGCGCCATCAACTCGCCGCGTGCGCCCTCATGGAACGAATGCCGAACGCCGTAAATCGTCTCGTTGTGAACGCGCACGACAACATTGTCAGCATGGAACGACATCGCGGCCCCCTGCCCCAGCATCGGGTCAAGCAGCAGGCGCTCTTCCTCCACATGCCGCAGCCAACCAATGCTTGTGATGAGATTGCCGAAGTGATCGATATGCGTCACTTCGCCCACCAGACGATTGTCGCTGATTTCGAGCGTGGGCTGCGGCAGTTGAAACAGTTCCATAATAGGCGGGCCAAAGCGCGTAATCTCCACCCCGGCGGCCACATGTGCCGCAGCCGGCGCAAAAATATCGCGCCCGTGAAACGTATGGCTCACGTTGGGCCGGCGATAACGCGGATTTTCCAGGATATACGCCTGGAACTGCTTCATCTCGGCCATCACATAGGTGAGAATGCCATTGTCCGGCGCGATGAAAGTATAACCCCCGGCCTTGACGACCAATGGGCGACGCTGACTGCCTACACCAGGATCGACAATGACCAGAAAAATCGTTCCCGACGGAAAATAACGATAGCTGTGAAGAAGCGCTAAGGCCCCCTCGCGCACCGACTGCGGTGTGATGCCATGCGTCACATCGATCACCTCGGCTTCGGCGTAAATGTCTCGGATGACGCCCTTCATAACCCCGACGTAAATATCCTGGATGCCAAAATCTGTAATAAGCGCGATTGTTTTCATTGATTATCTTTCCCGACGCGCAGCCACACATCCCCCTATTGTAGGACGTTCAGCCGCATTTGGCGACTATCCCAGGGACAATGCTTTTTAACGGTATACCGACACATCCATCAAAAGCCATCTGATGCTTTATACAGGCATCCTGCAATATTTTATGCTCCTCTCAGCAATTTGCTTGCATCAATACATCCGATGTGTTACTCTCGAAGAGTCACTTTGACATGGAAGACGATTATGCAGCATATGCATCACCATCACACGCAACGTATCCAGAAGGCGGCCTCATAGAGGTCAGCGTGCGTGTTTGTGCTGCTGAAAACCCCGCCCTAGAGCGGGGTTTTTGCATTATGAGACAAGGAGCGCATCACCAATGTTAGCCGTTATCGATTATGGAGCCGGGAATCTTCGCAGCGTCCTTCACGCTCTCAATCATCTGGGCGCGGACACATTGCAGCTCGTCCGCACGCCGCAAGACCTCAAGGGAGCCGATAAGATCATCCTGCCGGGCGTGGGAGCATTTGGCGCGGGAATGCAGCAGTTGGCGGCGCAAGAGTTGATCGCGCCGCTGCAAGACATGGTACGGCGCGGCGTGCCATACCTGGGCATCTGCCTGGGGATGCAGTTTCTGTTTGAGCATAGTGATGAGATGGGCGATTTTGCCGGATTGGGCCTGCTGGCAGGCGATGTGACGCGCTTTCCCGCTTTCCCCGATCTCAAAGTGCCGCATATGGGCTGGAATCAACTCAATGTTCAGCGCGAATCGCCCATCTCAAAGGGCATCGAGACAGGCCAGTATGCCTATTTCGTCCACAGCTATTACTGCCGTCCCGCCCGCTCCAGCGATGTGTTGTTCAGTGTCGATTATGGCATCCCCTTTACGGCAGGCGTGGCGCGTGACAATATCTTCGGCGTGCAGTTCCATCCGGAGAAGAGCCAGCAGGTCGGCTTACAAATTTTGCGGAATTTCCTGGCGATGTAACGCCATACGAAGGACACAACACGATGATTATCTATCCAGCAATTGATTTGCGCGGCGGCCAGGTGGTGCGCTTGCGCGAAGGCGATCCCGACAAACAAACTATTTTCAGTGACAACCCGCTTGAAACCGCCCGCCAGTGGATCGATGAGGGCGCAACATGGCTGCACGTCGTCAATCTTGATGGCGCATTTTCGCAGGCCAATGATAACGCCTCCCTCTTGCAGCAGATTGCGGCCCTGGATGTCTCGGTACAGTTTGGCGGCGGCCTCCGCACCCTCGATGAGATGGAGCGGGCCTTGGCGCAGGGAGCCTCGCGCATCGTGCTTGGCACAGTGGCGATTGAAAATCCCGCCCTCGTCTATGAGGCGCTGGCAAAATTTGGCGCGGAAAAAATCTGCATCGCCCTGGATGTTAAAGAGGGCATGGTCACGACGCACGGCTGGACGAATGTCAGCGACCAGACGCCCATCAGCCTGGGGCGCAGCATGGCCGAAGCGGGTATCAAACATGCCCTGTATACCGACGTGAAGCGCGATGGCAGCCTGATTGGATCGAACGTCGCAGACACAATTTCCCTGGCCCGTAATACAGGCTTGCAGGTCATCGCATCGGGCGGCGTGAGCAGCATGACGGAAATTGCACAACTGGCGCACAGCGGAGCCATCGCCGGGGCCATTATCGGTATGGCGCTCTACAAAGGCGAAATCACTCTCAAAGAAGCCCTCATTGCAGCCTCGGAGTCGTAGGCATGACATTGGCAAAACGCATTATCCCCTGTCTGGATGTGAAGGATGGCCGCGTCGTCAAAGGCGTCAACTTCGTCAATTTGCGCGATGCAGGCGATCCGGTTGAGCAGGCCATGATTTATGATCGTGAGGGCGCGGACGAACTCGTCTTCCTCGATATCACCGCCTCGCACGAGGGACGCGATACCATGCTCGATATGGTGCGGCGCGTAGCCGACAGTCTGTTCATCCCTTTCTGCGTCGGCGGCGGCATTCGCACGATTGAGGACATTCGCGCAACGCTGCTGGCCGGGGCCGATAAGGTCAGCCTGAACACGGCAGCCGTGAAAAATCCACAGGTCATCAATGAGGGTGCGTGGGCCTTCGGCAGTCAGTGTATTGTGGTGGCGATGGACCCGCGTTATGTGGATGGCCGCTGGATCGTGCATATCAACGGCGGGCGCATCCCTACTGATAAGCAGGCGGTTGACTGGGCGAGAGAGGTTGAAGATCGCGGCGCGGGTGAAATTTTGCTCACGAGCATGGATCGGGATGGCACGAAAGCAGGCTACGATCTGGAACTCACCGAGGCCGTTGCTGACGCTGTGTCCATTCCGGTGATTGCCTCTGGCGGCGCAGGGACAAAAGAGCATTTCGCCCAGGCGCTCACCACAGGCCACGCTGATGCCGCGCTTGCCGCGAGTTTGTTCCATTATAATGAACTGCGGATTGGCGATCTGAAACAGTATCTGGCCGCCCAGGGGATTCCGATGCGCTTGCAAGGATGGGAGTCGTTGTATGCCCGTTGACATGACCCTGCTTAAATGGGATGCCCAGGGATTGATTCCGGCTATCGTGCAGGATGCCCGCACACAGCAGGTTCTGACGCTGGCTTATATGAACGCCGACTCGCTGCAAAAGACCCTCGACATCGGCGAGACGGTGTTCTGGTCGCGCAGTCGAAGTGAACTGTGGCACAAGGGCGCGACCAGCGGCAATACGCAGCGCGTGGTTGAGATTCGCGTGGACTGTGATGAGGATACGCTGCTGATCCTGGTTGATCCTGCTGGCCCCGCCTGCCATACGGGAGAAATCTCGTGTTTTTATCGTCCTTTAGACACCCTTACAGCCGTCGATAACGGGAGACATGCGTAATGACAATGCTCAAAAAACTCGAAACGATCATTGCAGACCGTGCGGCTAACCCGACCCCAGAGAGCTATACCGCACAGTTGTTTCAGAAAGGCCGCCCCAAAATCGCGCAAAAAGTGGGCGAAGAGGCGACAGAGGTGATTGTGGCGGCGCTGGCGCAGAGCCGTGAAGAACAGATCGGTGAGCTGTCAGATTTGTTTTATCACACGCTCGTGCTCATGGCGGATCTGGGCATCACGCTCGATGACGTGGGGGCGGAACTGGAAAAACGTCACAAAATTCGTGAATAATGTCACAAGTCATGTCCTCAGCGCGTAGCCTGCTGCGCTCTGATGGGTTGTTCACAGAGAGATGTGATGATGACTATCTCTCTGTTTGACTCTTTTGTGTCAGGATTTCCCCTATGCCCTTCATTGCTGAGACCACCTTTCATGTGCGCTATGGTGAAACCGACGCCCAGGGCGTGATCAACCACACGCACTATGTTGCCTATTTAGAGGAAGGCCGCAGCAGCTATATTCGCGCACGCGGCCACAGCTATGCCGCGATGGAACGGGCCGGCCACGTCCTCGCTGTGACGGATGTGCAGGTGCGCTATCTTCGCCCTGCCCTCTATGATAATCAGATCACGGTACGAACATGGCTTGGTGAGGTTCGCAGCCGCACGCTAACCTTCCATTACCAAATTGTGCGTACAGAGACGGGCGAAGAGCTTGTCACAGGCACAACCAAACATATCTGCCTGGATCGTTCCGGCAAGGTGGCCCGCCTGCCTGAGACATGGAAGCAGTGGATGGATTAAGAAGCGGCGAATATTCATTTTTTGGACACGGCGTGCCGTGTCGTGTCCCTACAAAAAATCTCTGTCATGCCCTGAAATACACCACGTAAGATCGTGTTGCCCTCTCAGGCGGATTCGTCTATACTCACAAATCTAATAGATATTTGATTATTTGGGAGTTTTGTAAGACGATGACAGAAACAAGTTCATCCATCACCTATGCCAACCGTCCCTGGATTAAGCATTACGATACAGGCATCCCACAAACACTCAATTACCCGGATGTCCCTCTGCACCATTTCTTACGTCAGATCGCGCACACACATCCCCAGGCCCCGGCCCTGCTCACAACGGCCAAGCTGCCACTGGTCGGGCGGCTGACACACCGTCTGACGTATGCCGAACTTGACCAATTCTCAGATGCCTTTGCTGCCTATCTCATCGCCAACGGCCAGAAAAAAGGGGATCGTGTCGCTATCATCATGCCCAACTGTGCGGCCTTCGCCATTGTCTTTTATGGCATCCTCAAAGC
>DAOTUR010000455.1:0-16632 GCA_034436915.1 Anaerolineae bacterium | reverse complement strand
CCCGTGTTGCGGGGTTGAAAACCCCGCCCAAACACGCCCCAAAAGATGGTTTGAGCGGGACTTTCAGTCCCGCAAAAGGCAAGGCAGGGGTTTTCAACCCCTGACGACAGGACAAAAGCTGCAAATGGGGCGCGATGCATCGCGCCCCTACAAAAACGCTGTAACCCGTTGCAACCCCATAGCCTATTGAAAAATCGATCTGACGCGATTTATGGCATCGGGTGTCCACAGCTTGCGAATCCCATAATCCCCCAACACCTTTCGCATGTGTCAGCGCGATAGACGAAACGTCACGCCCTCGCCTCTTATCAAATCCGAGCGAAAGTTTATAATAGGCCTCGTCGTGTTAAATTTTGTTAACGGTGAAGAGGATTAGCTACATGACCGATCTTGTGCAGTATCTCAAAGACCGCCAGCAGGATATGGTGGATTTAGTCACTGAGATGGTGGGCTATGAGACGTTTACCCCCGAAAAAGCGCTCGTAGATCGTCTGGTTGATTTTATGCAGGCCAAATTTAAATCTCTCGGCGCATCAACCGTCACGCGCTTCCCGCAAACACAAGTCGGCGACTGCCTGCTGGCAAAGTGGAACGAGGATGCGCCTGGCAAACCGATTTTGTTCCTCGTGCATATCGATACCGTGTGGCCCACAGGCACACTCGCGGATCGTCCGGTGCGGATGGAGGCAGATGGACGCCTGTATGGGCCGGGTGCTGTCGATATGAAGGGCGGCGTCACCGTCATGCTGTATGCCATCAAAGCGCTGCAAGAGACGGGCCAGATGCCCCAGCGTCCGGTGTGGGTGCTCATGAACACCGATGAGGAAACAGGCAGCGATCACTCCGAGCATCTCATCAAAGACACGGCCCAACATGCGGGCCTCGTGCTGGTGATGGAGCCTGCCACCAAAGAAGGCGCTCTCAAGACATGGCGCAAAGGCATCGCCAGCTACACCCTGTCGATTGAGGGCCGCCCATCGCACGCGGGCAACGCACCGGAACAGGGCATCAACTCTATCGTGGAGTTTGCCCAGCAGGTCATGGAGATCAACAAGCTCAATGATCTCAAAAATGGCACGTCTGTCTCCATTACGATGGTCAAAGGCGGGTCAGCAGGCAACGTCATCCCGGCTGCGACAGAAGCCTATATCGACACGCGCATGATGAAAGGCAAAGTGCTCGACGAACTCGACAGCGCCCTGACCAGTCTGCATCCGTTCGTCCCTGGCGCAAAAGTCACCGTCAAGCGCACACACACCCGTCCGCCGATGGAGCGCAGTGCCGCCGCCTATGACCAGTGCAAAAAGATCGGCGAATCGCTCGGCCTGACGGTGCGCGAAGATGGCAGCGGCGGCGGCAGCGATGGCAATTTTACTGCCGCGCTCGGCATTCCCACGCTGGACGGACTCGGCCCGCAGGGGGATGGCCTGCACGCACTGCATGAGCATCTCATCATGAACAGTCTGCCCTTGCAGGCGGCGCTGTGCGCGGGCATGGTGCGCGATTGGGTGTTCGAGAGCTAGTTTTCATCAAACAGGGCGCGATCTAAACCTTCGGTGGCTTCGCTCGCGCCCCTACAAATACCGTGTAGGGGCCGTGCTGCGCCCATTGACTCAAGAGACCAAAAATTAAGGGCGCAGCACGCTGCGCCCCTACGTCATCCGACCTCAAATTAAAATGAAATCGACACAACCACGCTCTTATGGACACAGACCTAACCTCTGAGAAGCCGTTTTATGATGCCATTCGTTATAAATAAAATGTATTTTGGCGTAGGGACAGGGCCTGCCCTGTCCATTTTCACGCGATGAACGGACAGAGCAGGCCCTGTCCCTACACGAATCATGCATAACATTTTGCATTATCAAACGGTCTCTGAGAGATATTTACTCTCTATTACACACGCAGCCACATCACAGCCTGCTCATAATCGCCCTCAGCGAAAAATTTCACCGAGAGTCCGCGTGGGATAAGCCGCTGCACGCTAAGAAACATCTTGAGAACCTGCGACTGGGACGTATGGGGATAGACATAGGCCAGGCGAACATTATGCGACGTGCGGCGCGGAGTACGGGCCAGAAATCCCAGCAGATGCGGAAAGGTGTCAACGATAGATGGGATTCCAGTCAGGCGGAAGTCAACGAGCACACGACTTTTGCCATCAATCGGCTTCTCAACAATCTCGTCTTCAACATGTTTCAGGGTGGCCTCAATCGCTGCCCCGCTGACGTGCAGCAGCCGAAGGTAATGAATATTGTCCAGCAGTATATGTTCAAACAGCGCTTCGGAGGTCATCGATAAAACACAATCTTTCTCAAATGTTCGGCGCTCATTATAGCCTGTCATTGAGCCTTTGTACCTTCAGAAGATGGGCTGTCCTGAGAGGCCCGCTGCGCCGCTGTCAGCAGGTCATCGCGGGTTGTCACATCTTGCAGCGCCAGCACAAACGCCCTGAGTGACGGCGTGTGCAACCGAAGCGTGCGGATGGCTGGCCCAATCGGGTCTTCGCCGCCCACGCCCGGCAGCGCCCCGCCCTGATAGCCGCCATAGAAAGCGAAAAACGCCTGATTGAGGCGGCGAAAGCCATAGCCGTGCGCGATGAAAAACTGGCGGCGCTCTTCCATATACGCCTCTGCCTCATCCACCTTGACGGCTGCCAGCAGCTCATCGACATGGACGCGGGTGCTGTTCATCTCGCGCCCAAAATCAAACGCCGACGGATCGGGGGCAGCAGGGGTTTCTGTGGATGTCAATTCAGGCGGTGGCAGCAGATCAGGATAGTAACGCGCCAGCACGAGCCGCGACATCGCTTTGCCAAAGGTATCGGCTGTCGTCTCATTGATGATCCGCGCCTCGCCTGTGTTACCCTCCCCGCCCGTGAAGTAGTACAACCCCAGCGGATGAAACATCAAATAATGGTGCAGCCACTCATGCGAAAATGTCTCTGCCGCACGCGGGATCGAGGCCGTTTCCGTCACCATCGCCGGATAGAGGGCCATGCCACCGATGGGCGTGATGAAGGCCGATACCTGATACTGGCGTTCGATCCGCGTTTCGAGCGCCGCGATCTGATCGGTGGGCATTGCTTCAAGCGTCAGCGAGACATCCATCGTGATGCGCTCACGCGGCGAGACAATCAAGACGTTGGGCACAGGCGTAAAATGCATCGCCATCGGCGGCCACAACTGCCCCAGGACGCCAAAGCCCTCATCGACCAGCACGGCAGACACCTGCCCCTCCAGAATTGCCTCGGTCAGACCCTGGCGGCGCACTAGATCGGCGCGGAGTGTATCGCGCTGCGTCCGTAAAGCCTCAATCTGAGACGGATCAGGCGGCGCAGCCTGCATGTACAGCGCATTGATCTGGCCTTCAAGCGTCTCTGCCTGGGCGACATCGGCCATATAGCGGCGGACGAAATCAGTGCGGGCGGCCTCGTCCATAAATGCCTGCTGACCGTAGAGCGCCTGCACCGCTTTGGCGTGCAGGGCCGCAATCTCCCAGCCGACGTAATCGAAGGCGACAGCGCTAGTGATGGCGGCCAGCGCAAACCAGCGTTCATGGGCGGGATAGGTGGAACGGGGCAGCAAAAACAGGATCACCAGCCCGCCCATGAGCCAGGAACCCGCGTAACGCCGCGCCGCTTTGAGGAAGATACGAAATGTTTTCATAGAAGAATTATAAAGGGGATAGGGTGGACGTGTAGAGGGTTTGATGGAATTGGTGGGACGTATCGGCATTAAGCGAAGGTAAAGTGTTTGTTTTGGCCGCACAAACGGGTGTGGAATGTAGGGGCGACACATGGGTCGTCCACAAAATCGCTATCGAACAACGCAGACATTGTGGGCGAGTCATGACTCGCCCCATACGTACCAAATTAAGGATATGTGGCCTCTGATCAGCACGCGGCATCCGCTCTCACCAGAGGCTAAAGCCGTCTGTCTGGGGATTACGAAGCCCCGTAAACGGGGCTACTGGCGAGGGAGCAAGCGGGTTTGTAGCCCCATTTATGGGGCTTTGTCACTGTAGGCGGACGGCTTTAGCCTCCGACAACGCGGCGAGCAATGTCCGATTGTCTTAAGTTGGTGTATATGCGATGCGCGAGTCAACGTCCTACTCGTACTGGAAGCCCATCACGCCAATCGCAAACAGCACCGACGCCGCCGCCAGCAGCACGCCCACAGGCACGAGAACATCCGCAAGGCCGCCGTTGAAGAAGATGATGCTGCGAAAGCCATCCATCGCCCAGGCCACAGGCGACAGATGCCCGACGGTCTGCATGAGCGGCGGCGTGATTGACAGCGGCCACCACGCACCCCCCAATGGCGCAAGTGTCATTGAGATCAGCAGCGTCAGGCCCTGTGCCTGATCCTCACTCTTGAGGCGAGTCGCCAGCGCAAACGTGAGCGCCGTGATGCACAGCACGAAGGCCATCATCACCAGCAGCAAAGCCAGCGGCGAACTGCCAAAGTTTGTCCCGGTGATGAAGCCGACCCCAAACACGATGACATACTGAATCATGCCCAATGTGAAATAGGCGATGATTTTGCCGCCCAGGATTTGCCCTCTGGTCAGCGGCATGGTGACGAGACGTTGCAGCGTCCACTGTTTGCGCTCTTTCAGCAGCAGGCTGATCCCGCCGAGCACGGTGAACATGACGAACATCGACCCCATGCCCGGCACGGATTGACCGAAGCCGCCCGTATTGGTCGTGGTCGTCGTGGTGGTTTTGCTCTGCACGCTGATCAGCTTGATCGGCTCGGCTTTCAGCAGTTTATCCGCCGTGTCATACACGCTGTGGGTGAAGGCTGTACGATCTGCCTCATCCTTGAAGATGGTCGGGTTGCCCCCCTGCCCAAAACTGTCGCCTGCGGCCAGCCCCACCTGCGCCGCGATCACGGCCCCATTCACGCGCTGGAGCGCCGCCGTGAGCACGCTTTGCACCACGTCTTCGCCCGTCGCCAGGGTTGCGATGGAGTAGTAGGTGAGTTTGACAGGCTGGAACGCGCCAAATTCATCGCTGTAGCCCTTTGGAATGACGATCAGCGCCCGCGTGTCCTTATTGCTGACGCGCTCCTGGCCCAGTTCCAACGTATACGGCGTATTGGCCTCAAGGCGGCAGTCAACCTCTTTTTGCCCGACATCCAGCGGGCAGAGCGTCAGTTGGGAATTGGCATCGCGCAGCGCCTGGATCAGCGCGGCAGACGCCGACGTGTTGTCCTGGTCGAGCACGTCGGCGCGGATGCGACTCTGGCCGCCCCCACCGCCGAGCGTCGTGCCCAGCAGAATCGTCATGAACACGGGGATCGCAATCAGGCCAAACAAGTTGCCCCAATCCGCGAAGAACACCCGTAAATCGTTGCGTGCAATTGTTAAGGCGTGTCTCATCTTATCGCGCTCCCTTAAAGCCCGGTACGGCGGCTGAACAACCGCGTGCCAATGATAAACGTGACACTGCCGAGCACAAGCAGCACGACAAGGTTGAGGCCAATATCGTTATTGCCCTGTGACAGTTTGGCATAGGCATTTGTCCCCCAGTAAATCGGTGAGAATTGCGCGATGGCTGGCGGGAGATTGAACCCAAAGACACCGCCGAGCGCCGCCATCGCCGTATTGATGATCGGCCCCATGACACGCGCCTGCTCCGCTGTGCGGGCGATGCCCACAATCAAGACCGCGATGCCCGCCACCGAGATTGAAATCACCACGCTCGTGAGCAGCACCAGAGGGATATTGTTGCCCCAGATGAACTGCGGCTTGCCCTCCACCACGCTCACGACCACCGTCAGCGCCACGAGCAAAATCAGCACCTGCGACAGCACATTGAAGAAGTTGCCCGCCAGCTTGCCGACCAGAATCGACGGGCGCGGAATCGGCGCGGCGATCATACGGGCCAGCGTGCCTTGTTTCTGCTCATCATAGATATTGAGCAGGCCAAACTGTGATGAGAACAGCGCGAAAAACACCGCTTGTCCCGATCCAATGGCGATCAAAATCTGGGCGAAGGCGCTCTGTCTCTGGGCGGCATTCAGCGGTTCGCTCACGGCCGAAACGACGCTCAAATCCGGGATGAAGCCGCAGCCAAAATCCGGGCGGAATTTGCCCGTACTCTGATCGGCCAACCAGCGCAGCGCAAAGGCGGGATCGCTCTGAGAACGGCGAATCAGCGCCTGGATAGTGGCGGCAATCGTCACGCTGCCATTGGCAATCTGACTGCTGACGCTGTGCGTGATGCTCTGCACAATGCTGACGGACACCGGATAAGCCGCACTGCCGTAGATTTCAAGCTGTGTCTGGCCGAGCGTCATCTGATTTTCACCGATTTGAAGCTGCTTGGTGAAATCCGATGGAATGATGAGCGCAACTTTTTGCTCGCCCGCATCTACCGCAGCGCGGGCCGCCTCTGCCGTGTCATAGCGCGTCACTTTAATGAGATTGCTGATATTGAAGCCGCCGCCTGCCGAGGCGTTGTTCGGGTCGGGCGTCAAAAGCGTGCATGACGCGGCGGCTGATCCAACGGTGGCATTGGCGGAGGGCGCGAACACGCTGACGAAAATATCGCCATAGTTGAGCGCTGTGCCGCTTTGCGTGGCTCCGGTATCTAGATTGACGAGCGCCATCTCTGTGACAGGCAGATCGCCGCCGCCCCCGATGCCGCCAAACGCCAGTCCAATGATGATCGAGAGCACCAGCGGCGTGACGAAGCGGATGATGAGCAGGCCGCGATCATTCAAAACCGTATAAATATCTTTGCGGGCAATAGTCCAGACTGCATTCCACATGGTCTAATCCCTCAGCGCCCGTCCCGTGAGATGCAAAAACACGGCTTCAAGATCGGGTTCGTGCACTTCCACCGATGTAATCTCGAGGCCGGCCTCATTGATCTCACGAATAATATGCGGCAGAGCGCGGCGTCCGCGCTTGGCGAACAGCGTCAGCGTGCCAACAGGCTTTTCGTCGTTCGCCATCTCATGCGGCTCATCGTAGAGCGCCCGCGTCACGCCCTCAATCTGCTGGAGCTGCTTGAGCAGGCTGTCCTCAAGCTGCGGCGCATCAATGTGGAACACGAGGCGGTCTTCCTCACCCACCTGCTGCGTCAGCGCCCCTTGAGTGCCAAGCGCGATGATCTCGCCATGATCGATGATGCCCACACGATCACTGAGTTCTTCGGCCTCTTCCATCAAATGCGTGGTATACAGAACGGTCATCTTGTACTCATCGCGCAGGCGCTTGACCGTATCGAGCACACGGCGGCGGTTCTGCGGATCAATGCCCACCGTCGGCTCATCCATATAAATCATCTGTGGGCGGTGCAGCAGGCCCACGCCAATATTGACGCGGCGCTTCATGCCGCCGCTGAAGGTGTCAATGCGATCTTTCTGGCGTTCGGTCAGATCAATGAATTCGAGGACTTCGGCCACGCGCTTTGAGAGGTCTTTGCCACTCAGCCCGTACAACTGCCCAAAGAACTCAAGATTCTGGCGGGCGCTGAGTTCAGGATAGAGCGCAATTTCCTGCGGCACATACCCCATCAGGCGTTTGGCCTCCAACGGCTGGTGCGTGATCGAATAGCCGCCAATCGTCGCATCGCCGCTGGTGGGGGCCAGCAGGCCGCTGATCATCGAAATCGTGGTGGTTTTGCCTGCCCCATTCGGCCCCAATAAACCAAAAATCTCGCCCTTATTGATCTGTAAATCGATGCCTTTTACAGCTTGAACGTCGGTGCCATCGG
This sequence comes from Anaerolineae bacterium, assembly GCA_034436915.1. GTDB lineage: Bacteria > Chloroflexota > Anaerolineae > Aggregatilineales > Phototrophicaceae > JALHOR01. Next base: position 8,903 of record DAOTUR010000455.1, on the reverse strand, counting down.
CCCGCCGATAGGTTTTAACGAGTTTTTTGACGTCTACCATCATATTCATAGCGATCCCTCCCTCATGGTGTGTCCATGCCTTTATACGTCATATTTGGGGAAATGTTCTAGGAGGATTATACCAATCGTGGAAGAGGCGGAGAGAAAAGAGGTCTAAAGTCACAAAATCTTATGCTTTTGCGCCGTATTTTTATAATTTTGCTATAAACGACAACAGCGCCATGCTGTCGGGCGCTGTTGCTTTAAAGTTCGACGTAGCGCTTCCAGGCGGAAGGGCCGGTCCCGAGCGCAATCACCAGATAGCTCGTGCGCGGCGTCTTCGGCTCCCAACGTAGCTTCAAGCCCGCTTCGTGGGGCATCCGATCTCCCTTGCGATGATTGCAGGTGGCGCAGGCGCTGGCCGTATTCGTCCAGGTGTCTTTGCCGCCGCGTGAACGGGGAAGAATGTGATCGATGGTCATATCGGCGCGGCTGATGATTTTGTCTTTGACCGTCATGCCCGCCTTGACCCCGCAGTAAATGCAGGTGTAGTTATCACGCACCAGCACGCCCCGCCGACTCCAGTGGGCTTTGCGACGCGGCACGTTGATGAAGGTTTTGAGGACGATGACCGAGGGGACAGAGAATGTCTCGCGGATCGTCCGTAAAATTTCGCCTGTTTCTTCCACCACCACCGCTTTTCCCGCCATGAGGAGGTTCATAGCACGCGGCACAGTGATGACAGCGAGCGGCTCCCAGCTACTGCCGTTCAGCAGCAGCACGCGATTTTGCAACGCAACACTTGAAGACATGGGAATAAAGCCCTTCTTCTGCTGTTGAGGGGGGATATTCTTTATTATATCGCAAGATGGGGTTAATTTGACTTTAAATCTGCCAAATTGTAACGATTAGTGCGTGACAGAGGGCCAGATCAGAGGGGTCTGGCCCTGTTGTATGCTGTTCACCAAGCCCAGGGCTGCGTCCGCAGGTCGTAAAACCATCGTCCGAAGCACAAGGAGCGGGGTGAGGCCGTATGACATGCGACGGTCATAAGGCGATATTGGGGCCTGGACGTTGTGTGTCCACTGTGACCCATCACCTGATAACCGTCATCTGTATTTGGTTCGGCACTCATCATATGAGCCTGCCTTTGCTTTTTGTCTCCCCGATTTAGGAAGACCCGGACGAAAGTGTCTGCGGCTGCTTCACGAGTGTTTGCGTGTGTTTCTCAGGGTGCTGCGTGCGTTCCATGTAATAATAAGAGTCAGTCCCTGTGAAGCGTGCCCTGCCGATGAAGTACGTGTTGTCTGTTAGGTGGTGGGTCGTTGCGTCCGATCAGAGAACTTTCCTGGTCTGGACGCCCATCGGTGCATCTTGCACCGTCTGTTGCGTCACTACTTGCGGTGGACCGCATGATCGTGTCTCCCACCTAGCCCGCTTTATGTGTGACCTGTTGGGTCTCGACCAGATGCAAGACGGGCATCTTTTGCATTCTGGCCTTCTGGAGTTCATCGATGGTTTCCTGCGCCAGATACATCACTTCGCGCAGGACGCTGATTAATTCTTTACGTTTCATATCCGTGACTTCGGTCAGTTCGTTGTCACTGGCAGCGCTGTGCAGGTCATCCATCAGATCCAGCATCGCTTCAAACGCCTCACGGCCGCAGGAAAGTGTCGTTGGGTTCAGGTTCAGTTCGGGACGTGTCTGGCTCATAATGCCTATTCGCCTCTGTGACGTATGTATTTAAAACAAAAACGAGGGATGAAACCGTTTGCTGGTCTCATCCCTCGCTTTTAATTTCGAGGTTCGCGGTGTGCGGGTCGGGGCCGCCTCACTTTCGTGAGTATAACCCTTCCCTGAGAGACCAACACCTATATTTGGTTGTACGCGGCGACTCGTTCCGATCATTCCCTAACGGCGTATACGCTGGATCGCTTTGACCGCCATTGGGCAGAATCATCCCATTAATCGCTGTAAATCCACCAAAGCTGAGGTGGCTGAGTACGTCCGAGTTCGCGCCCTGCTGTTCACAGCCGACGTTCGCCAAGAGGCGCTTCGCGGTGGTGTGGGCGGAGCCATTAGCGACCCATGCCAGACGCGCCCATGCATTGCGTTTGCCTCTGAGAGACACGCGCACGCCAAACAGTCGACTACTCTTATCGAGTGTCAGGACTGCTTGAAGGGGTGAGTAACGTCCGGTTATCATGGCATTGCGCTAACGCGCTTAACTCCTGGTAAATAGGTCGGTTTTCTCGATACATACGAGGCGTTTATACGGCGGCCTCTGCCTGAAAAACTCGTTCCCGAAGTGAGTTCGGACTTGAACCCACACGCTGCTGCTATTTAAGCACCTTTTTCGATTTTTGTCGAGTCCAGCATTCCTGCGATGCTTTCCCCTGTGATGAAGACCCGGCGCATTCCATCCGGTTTGCTGACCTGGAGATGGCCCTTCTTAATCAGGCGTTTCAAGGTGCTCAGGCTGATGCCCAGGGCTTCAGCGGCTTCCTGGCGGGAGTAAACCGCACCAGATTCAATATGCAGCTTGCGTGTTTCGACTTTCATTTTGTACCTCCTCGTACAGTAACATGGTTTTAGATAGCCGTCAAGAGTCTCCTTTTATTGTAGGGGGTTTTTAAAGTATCGCAAGGGTTCAAAACGGTTTTAAATGGAAAAATCGTTTTAAATTCGTTTGAGGTCGGGCCATATACGGTGTGTATAAAATCGAGAGGACGAAATTTCAATATACTTTTTTTATAATTTGAAGAGGAATTTGCTTGGTTTTGGCGAATTTATCATGTTTTCAGGGCTTTGCTGCCTCTGCCGTTGGAGCTGCGTTGCATGAGTCAGGGATAATGGGTGTATAGCGAAATGTGCTGGCGACCTGAAACAGTTGATCCTCAAACTGGGCCATTTCTCCGCGCACAGCAAAAGCCCTCATCATAGGGATATTGTTATTGCCAAGATCGACAAGTATGACCAGGGTTTCAAGATCGTGCTGAATTTGACGAAAATAAACCATCTCGACACCATTAATCGTGATGACTTCTGGCTGCGTGATCGAATCACCAGCTTTCGTCATTTCTTCTAAATGTGTTAATAAAAGCTTATTCACCACATAAGCCGCCATCGTTTGTGCGGTCCAGGGGCTATTTGGGATGTTACACTTATTGTCTATTTTGCTCGGATCAACAGATGCAAGCGTCTCAAATGCTCCATTTACTTGGGCGACAAACTACCCAGGGACAGGGATACCCTTACTGCCTTTTTTGTTTGAGAAAGTCAGGATAAGTGAACTGGAAATATACCAATCATTGGGATAGTAAAACTCTACTGTACCAAAGTTCCAGCCGCCATCTGGCCCGGAATAGACACGCGGAAGATTAAGATTGCCGCTGTTGACAGGAGGTAGTGTGTAATGCAGGCTTTGTGCAATCTGAAGAACAATCGCTTCATTTTTCTGGATCGTCGCCAGATCACCCATCATTGATGTTGCTGTGAGCGTGACCCAGAAATCATCTCCGACATCCACCACAATTATGAGTGTACTGGAATCCAGGCCAGATGTTTGCACAACAATAGTGCTGTAGGCGGCGAGGCGGCCATTCACTGTAAATTCGATGATTTGAGATGGAGTGGGCAGAGGCTGGAAGGTGTTTGGGGTAGGCATGGGTGTTCCATCAACCGTGATAATAGGGTGATCAGCGTTTGCGTTCCTGAGAGTTTCCGCCATTCTTGTCCACACGATTGACGCCTCAATAGACTCTTTAGGCGTTTGGGCTTTCGACAGTGGGATGGAGTAATATTTTACAGGGGGCGAGATAATCACGAAGAGGCCATCTGCGGACGACACGTTTTCTTCACCGGGTAATTTGCTAATCAAAATTTGATTGGGTGGACTTGAGTTCTCCGGTTCTTGAGCCGACCACTCCACAGGATACTCAAAACTAAATGTTCCGTCTTTAGAGGTAAATGTCTGTGTTGCTGGCTCCTGTGCAAAAAGGGGACTCGCAAAACATAAGAGGATGACTATAACAATCCAGAGTTGAGGACGCATAACACAACTTTCTTAAAGCCAACACACATACGATGATTGTAAACCCAAAAGCTTTTCAAATATCTTTGTGATTTGACCCCTTGTCACCCCTCCCCTACACATGCTATCATGCACGGCAAAGCGTTGACGAAGACAGTCATATCCCTGCGTCGTCAGACGTGCGGCGCGTCAGAGAGCCTCGGTCATCGGCTGTGAGCCGGGGTCGCCCGCGAGATGTGAATTCCCTTCAGAGCTGATGGGTGAACACGGCCAAAGGCCGTCAGTAGTCTACTCCGCGTCCTCGGCGTGACAGAGACAATGAGTGGCCGCCTGCTCATCATGAGCCGACGTGCAACCAGGGTGGTAACACGGGGGCAGCGCTCTCGTCCCTGATCGGGGCGAGGGCGTTTTGCGTTCCTGCCAGTGGATCATCGCATCAAAATTCACCGTATGATGCCGAATAAAGTAGAGGCATGGCACGCCATGTCCTCTCATTCGACCAGGAAAGGCATGGTTATGTCTGACGCATTGCAGACCACACAGCAAGAAGCCCTCCAACAATTGGAGGCGATCAACGATGCTGCCGCGTTGCAGCAGTGGAAGACGCGCTTTCTCGGCCCCAAAGGGGTGCTGCGCGATCTCATGAGCAAAATTGGCACGCTGGCCGCCGACGAGAAAAAAGCCTACGGCCAGAACGTCAATGCCCTCAAGGAGGCCCTCACCAGCGCCTTTGACACCCGCGAAGCCTTGATCGCGCAGCAGACTCTGGCGCAGGACTTGGAAGGCGGCGAAGTCGATATTACGCTGTCCGGACGCCCTGCCGCACGCGGACGCATTCACCCTTCTATTCGCACGCTGCGCGATTTCTACACCATCTGGGCCGATATGGGCTTCCAGGTGTATCGCAGCCGCGAGGTGGAAGAGGATGATTACAACTTCACGCGCCTCAACTTCCCGCCCGATCATCCGGCCCGCGATATGCAGGACACCTTCTACACGACGCAGGAGAACGTGATTCTGCGGACGCACACCTCCCCCGGCCAGGTGCGGGCGATGGAGGCGATGGGCGACGGTGGCAGCAAGCCGATCCGCGTGATTCTGCCGGGCATGTGCTACCGCTTCGAGCAGATCACGGCCCGCAGCGAAGTCCAGTTCCATCAGGTCGAAGGGCTTGCGATTGGCCGTAACATTCGCATGAGCGATCTCAAAGGCACAGTGACGGAGTTCGCCAAGCGCATGTTTGGCGAGCAGGCGCAGGTTCGTTTCCGCGCCTCGTATTTCCCCTTCACTGAGCCGAGCATGGAAGTCGATGTGGAATGCTTCCTGTGCGGCGGCGAAGGCTGCCGTATTTGCAAATACAGCGGCTGGCTGGAGATCGCAGGCAGCGGCATGGTGCATCCCAATGTGCTCCGCAGCGGCGGCTATGATCCGAGCATCTGGAGCGGCTTCGCTTTCGGCATGGGGCCGGAGCGCGTGACCATGCTCAAGTACGGCCTGGACGATATTCGCTACTTCTGGGGCAACGATCTGCGCTTTTTGGAACAGTTCTAAACCCCTCACCCCCGGCCCCTCTCCCGCTACGCGGCTAGAGGGGTGCAGAAAAACGGACATAGAGAGATATAAAATCAGCGATGTTTGTCTCCCCTCCATCCATGCAATGGGAGAGGGGCCGGGGGTGAGGGCCACATATACGGTTGCAAAACACGCCCCTTCCTGCTCCCCTCTATCCATGCAATGGGAGAGAGGCCGGGGTGAGGGCCACATATACGGTTGCAAAACACACCCCTTCCTGACTTGTCCTGCTCCCCTCGCCTCACGCAGTGGGAGAGGGGCCGGGGGTGAGGGCTAACACGTCACAACCCAAAATCACAAGGACTCAAACATGGATATTCCTCTCTCATGGCTGAAAGAGTTCGTCAATCTGGACGGACTGGAACCCGAACGCATCGCCGCCCGCCTCACCGAGGCCGGCATTGAAGCCGATTCGATGCGCTATATTGGCCTGCCGCAGACGCAGGTGGACGGTATTCGCCAGCCCAAATCCGATCATCTGGTGTGGGATCGGGACAAGCTGCTGTACGCCGCCATCCGCGAAGTCAAGCCGCACCCGGATGCAGATCGCCTGGTGCTGGCGATGGTCGATTATGGCGGCCCCGAATTGGAGCAGTGCGTGACGGGTGCGCCCAATCTGTATGATTACAAAGGCCAGGGCCTGCTGGACAAACCCGTCTGGACAGGCTTTGCGATGGAGGGCGCTGAGGTGTGGGACGGTCACAGCGATACGCCCAAACGCATGATCCTCAAGGGCAAGCCCCTGCGCGGCATCTTCAACAAGAGCATGGTGTGCTCGGCCAAAGAACTCGGCATGTCGGATGAGCACGAAGGCATCATCCTGATTGAGGACGACCTCGGCTATGCGCCCGGCACACCGCTCCAGGATGTACTCGGCGATGTTGTCTTCACAATTGAACTGACGCCGAATCTGGGCCACAACTTCAGCGTGTTGGGCGTGGCGCGGGAATTGGCCGCCCTCTTCAACCGCGAATTGAAGGAGCCGAGCTACAACGTCGTCATGGAGGGTGCGCCGCTGATGGGACAAATCGGCATTGAGATTCACACGCCGGAACTCAATCCGCGCTTCACTCTCACACTTCTGCGCGATACCGAGGTGCGCCCGTCGCCTTTCTGGATGCAACATCGTCTGCGCCTGTCGGGGCAGCGGCCTATCAACAACATCGTCGATGTGACCAATTACGTCACCTTCGAGATCGGGCAACCGCTGCACGCCTACGATTATGATCTGCTGCTGAGTCGGGCAGGCGGCAAAACACCGCATATTGTCACGCGCTTGCCCGAAGTCGGCGAAATTATGACAACACTCGATGGTGTGAAGCGCACGTTGGGAGATAAGCAAATTCTAGTTGCCGATGCAGAAGGCCCGCTTGGATTGGGCGGCATTATGGGCGGCGCAGACACCGAGATTCGCCCTGAAACGAAAAATGTGCTTCTCGAAGCAGCAAGTTGGAATTTCATCAATGTTCGCAAGACCGCCCAGGCCCAAAAGGTCTTCACCGAGGCGGGAACGCGCTTCAGCCGCAATATTCATCCGTCGCGTGCGCCATTGGGCAACAAGCGCGGCATTGAACTCATGCGGCAGTTGGGCGGCGGCACAATCGCTCAGGGCATGATTGATGAATATCCACTCGTCGCAGAGCCGATCACGATTGATCTACCTGTGAGCGAAATTGAACGTTTGCTCGGCATCACGCTCAAGCCGCAAGAGGCCGCTGATACGCTGCGCCGCCTGCTGTTTGAGGTCACGATCAATGGCGAGACGCTGCACGTCGTCGCGCCCGATTATCGCACCGATATCGGCACAGGCGTCGTGGGTCAGGCCGATCTGATTGAGGAAATCGCCCGCGTGATTGGCTACGATGCCATTCCCACAACCATGATCGCGGACATGATGCCCGATCAACTGCCCGATCACGTCTTCCAGGCCGAAGAAAAAATCCGTGATCTGCTGGTGACGCTGGGCCTGACGGAGAATATCAGCCATCGCATGAGCGCCCCGGAGATTGAAAATCTGCTCGTGCCGCCGGGCATGGCCTCATCGCTGCCACAGGCGGGCTATATCACGCTGGCGAACCCGATTGCGCCCGATAAGAGCGTCATGCGCCATACGGTGCTGGTCGGCCTGCTCAACAATGCGCTCAACAATCTGCGCTACACCAATCGACTGGCGCTGTTCGAGATTGGCAGCGTCTATCTCAAGGGCGAGGCGCGTCTGCCCGATGAACCGCTGCGCCTGGGGATTGTGCTGTGCGGCACGCGCCGTCCCTCCAGTTGGATTGCCGATGAGAGCAATAAAAGCGTCGATTTTTACGACCTCAAAGGCATGATCGAAACGCTGGTCGGTGGCCTGCATCTGCCCAACGTGACCTATGCCCGCAGCACGCACACCAGCTTCCATCCGGGGCGTTCAGCCGCCCTGGTCGTCAATGGCAAGACTCTGGGCGACTTTGGCGAACTGCATCCGCTGGTGGTGCAGGCGTTCAAGCTGGATGCGGCGATGTATGCGGCTGAGATCGATTTACAGGCGCTGATTGCAGCGATTCCGGTGCGCTTCATCGTCAAATCGCTGCCCGTGACCCCGGCTATCCTGGAAGATGTGGCGTTTGTCGTGGCGGAGGACATACCTGCTGCCAATGTCGAGGCGGCGATTCGTAAGGCGGGCGGGGCGCTGCTCAAGTCGGTGACTCTGTTCGATGTGTATCAGGGTGCGCCGATTGCGGCAGGACACAAGAGTCTGGCCTATGCCCTCACCTATCAAACCGATGAGAAGACGCTCACCGATGATGAGGTCAAGAAGCTGCGGAAGAAGATCATCGCGCTGGCCGAACGCGAGTGCGGGGCGACGCTGCGGGCGTAGATTTGAAATTCAAAAGGGCATGGCGTGCCATGCTCCATATGCACCAACTTAAGGATTTTATGCTCATTGTGGGCTAAAGAACGCGGCAAAATCCCTTGCGCCAGGGACTGAAAGTCTCTGTCTCCCGTGTTGCGGGGTTGAAAACCCCGCCGATACAGGGCCAAAAAGACGGTTTGAGCGGGACTTTCAGTCCCGCAACAGGCAAGGCAGGGGTTTTCAACCCCTGACTGACAACAGGGCAGAAACGAGGTGGGCGAAGGGAGATTTGCTTAAGTTGGTACGCACGGGGCATGGCGTGCCACATGGGCATTAAGCTAAGAACCTATCCGTAAACCCATTTGACACGCATGAATGTGTCTTGATCGTCAAGGGCACAGCACGCTGTGCCCCTACAAATTCTGATGAATATATCTCGTAGAGGCGCAGCGTGCTGCGCCCAAAAATAGGTTTACGGATAG
>DAOTUR010000454.1:0-4399 GCA_034436915.1 Anaerolineae bacterium | reverse complement strand
AATCACGCGCAAAACAGATCAGGGCCTGCCCCAGTATCGGGATGCCGACTCCTCAGATATCTTTCTACTCTCAGGGACAGAAGATCTTGTGCCTGTCCTGCAAAAAGAGGGAGATCTCTGGGTCGAGGAAAAGTTGCTGCCGAGACCGGTCGGGGGTGTGGACTATCGCATTGAGCGCTATCGCCCACGCATTGAAGGCCTGTTTGCCCGCATTGAGCGATGGACAGATATAAACGCCCCTGAGAATGTCTTCTGGCGCTCGATCTCAAAGGACAATATTACCACCTGGTATGGACGAACGAGCGAATCTCGTCTTGTCGATCCTGACGAGCCGCGTCATATTTTTAGCTGGCTTATCAGTGAAAGTTATGACGATAAAGGCAATGTCATTCGTTATAGGTACGCCGCTGAAGACGATCACGATGTTCATCTTACACAGGCCCACGAACGCAATCGGACCCACAGAACAAATCGCTATATAAAGCGCATCTACTATGGAAATCACAGGCCTTATTTGCCGGAACTGACCACTGAGACCCCCTGGCCATCCCTTCCTGCTGATGATCAATGGTACTTCGAAGTTGTGTTTGATTACGGGGAGCACGACGAGGAGAAACCAACGCCTGTTGCAGATGGTCGATGGCCTGCTCGCACCGATCCTTTCTCCTCATATCGCGCCACGTTTGAGATCCGTACTTATCGCCTTTGCCAGCGCATGCTGATGTTTCACCATATTCCAGATGATGCACAGACCAACGAGAAGGGTTATGAGGGCCTCGTTCGCTCAACCGATCTCATCTATGCCATCATCGAGGAGAGTGAAGAAAATCCCGGTCAGGTCAAAGAGCCGTCCTATTCCAAACTCGTTGAAGTGAAACAGTGCGGCTATCAAAAGAAGCCTGATGGCACCTATCGGAGGCAGTCCATGCCGCCAATTGAGTTCACCTACAGTGAAGCAAATATCCAGACAGAACTGCGGGACGTTCATAGTGCAAATCGCGGTCAACTCCCTATCGGCATTAACGGCACGCTCTACCAATGGATTGATCTTGACGGCGATGGGGTCGCCGGAGTACTGACAGAGCAGGCGCATGGATGGTTCTATCAGCGCAACCTCAGCCCGCTCAACGTCGTAGGTAAGGGGAAAGACGCTCACCTTGAAGCAAAGTTTGCCCCCCTAGAGCTTGTCTCCTCCAAGCCCAATGTAATGCTGGCCGATCAAGTTCAATTCCTCGATCTGGCCGGGGATGGACGTCCCGATGTTGTCCAATTCTCAGGGCTTCTGCCTGGGTTTTATGAGCGCACGATGGATGAGCAGTGGAAGCCCTTTATACCGCTGACCACTGTGCCCCATGTGGATTGGAACGACCCCTCTTTGAAGTTTGTGGATCTCGATGGCGATGGTCACGCGGATATTCTGATCTGTGAGCAGGACACATTTGTGTGGTATCGGTCACTCGGCGAAGAGGGATTTGAAACCGCGCAACGTGTAAAAAAGGCCTGGGATGAAGAGAAAGGCCCGTGTCTGGTATTTGATGATGGCACACAGTCTGTCTATCTGGCGGATATGTCGGGCGATGGTCTGACGGATCTTGTCAGGGTGCGCAACGGCGAAATCTGTTACTGGCCGAATCTTGGCTATGGCCGATTCGGGACAAAAGTCACAATGGACGATTCCCCTCTCTTCGATCACGTCGATCAGTTTGATCATCGTCGCATTCGTCTTGCCGATATTGATGGCACCGGGACGACGGACGTGCTCTATCTGCATCGTAAGGGCGTGAAAATTTATTTCAATCAGTCCGGCAACCGTTGGAGTGGTGTGACCACGGTGAACGATGTGCCCGTACCAGATCAAATTGTGAATGTTCAGGTGTTCGACCTGCTCGGTATCGGGACGACCTGCCTTGTCTGGTCATCGTCTCACCCATCGGACGCCAGACGCCCTCTGCGTTATCTGCATCTGATGGGCGAAAAGCCGCATTTACTGACCAGCATGACCAATAATCTCGGCGCCACGACAACGATTACCTATGCCCCCTCTACCCGCTTCTATCTTGAGGATAAACAGGCGGGCACGCCGTGGATCACCAAACTGCCATTTCCCGTTCACTGCGTCGAGAGCATCAGGCTCTACGACAGCATCCGCAAGACGACCTTTTCAACGCATTATAGCTATCATCACGGGTATTTTGACGGCCCGGAACGTGAGTTTCGTGGCTTTGGGCGCGTGGATCAGGTGGATGTTGAAGACTATGGCACGTTTGAGCGCGAGAATTCAAACAGTGCCTATATCACGCCCGATCACAGACTGTATCAGCCGCCTGTTAAAACGATCACCTGGTACCATACAGGGGCGGCCCTTGATCGTGCCAGTATTCTGGGCCACTACAGCAGCGAATATTTCCCCAAATGGTTTGAGAAGGCCCATCCCCGTCAGCCCATCGCGAATGACTTTCAGGAGAATCAGCTGCCAGAGCCTGATCTTGATGTGCTTCAGCTGACAGCCGACGAATGGCGTGAGGCGCTGCGAGCCTGTAAAGGTATGGTGCTGCGTCAGGAGATCTATGAGCTTGATATCGCGGAACTGGCGCAAGGCCGTGAAACACCGGTGACGCTGTACTCCGCCAGTTATTACAACAGTCTGATTCAGATGATACAGCCTCGATTGAGCCGCATCAGAGCCGTGTTTCATGTCATGGAAAGTGAGGCAATCACCTATCACTATGAGCTTGATCTACGGACAGCCCCGCTGACACCTGATCCGCGCATTGAACACCAGCTCAACTTGCAGGTTGATGAGTATGGCAATATTCGGCAGGGTGTTGTCGTGGTCTATCCGCGCCGAGGCCTCTACACTGATGCCCTTCTGAAAAACGGTGCCCAGGATCTCATCCAAGCTGTGCAGGCTGAGCTTCAGATTGCCTATACGGAGACACACTACACAGACGATGTTACGTCCTTCGTAGAAGATGACATTCTCAAGATGCCCGATGTCCACCGCCTGCGCCTCCCGTGTGAGGTTCTGACATATGCGCTGACGGGCATTCCCTATGACGGGCAGATCCGCCCTTACTTCAGCCTTGATGAGCTGCATAAATTGCGCCTCAGCCTGTTGTATCAGGCGGTAGGTGAGGCTGTGACCGATATCGCATACCATGAATCGCCGCACATGCCACCGCGCAAGGAAAAACGACTCGTCGAGCACACGCGCATGCTTTTCTTCCGGGATGCCGCCGGTGATGCTCAAGCGCTCAAAGCCCCCCACCCTCTGGGTAAACTGGGGTCTCACGCCCTTCCCTATGAAACATACAAGCTCGCCCTCACTGAGGCGCTGCTTGAGGCCGTGTTCGTTGATGCGACAGGTGACAAACTCGCTCAGCCGATTAAAGGCAGCACAGCCCATGCTCAACTTGGAATTCCTGGTGTCAGCGGTTATCTGAGCGGTGCAGCGCTGGCGAATCGCTTTCTTGGCGAGGACACAACAGATCAGTACTGGATACCATCAGGTCAGGCCGGTTTTGAGGATGATGCCCGCCAGCATTTTTATCTGCCTGAACGCTACACCGATTCGTTCGGCAATGTCACAACACTGACCTATGATCCCCGCGACCTTTACATTAAGGCCAGCGAGGATGCCCTGCACAATCGCTCGCAGGTTACGGTCTTTGATTTTCGTGTCCTGGCTCCGAGCCAGATGAAAGATCCTAATCAAAATGTCTCGGAGGCGCGCTTTGACGTGCTCGGTCTGCCCACTGTCATGGCGGTGATGGGAAAGAACCGCGAAGCAGATCACCTCGAAAGCTTTGATGACGCCATGCTCGATCTCGATGCCGCGGCCAGGCAAAAGCTTTTTGTCACCGATCCTTACAGCCCGAACAAAGCCCAGGAACTCCTGCAGGAAGCCACTACGCGTTATATCTATTACTTTGGAGAGGTGATTGAGGGCGGAAAGACCATCTGGTGCCGCCATCCCTCCTGTGTCTGCGTGATTGCCCGCGAACGACATACGGCACATATGGTCGACAGCCCCGTACAGGCCGCCTTCGAGTACTCGGATGGCATGGGCCGCGTTATGGTGAAAAGGGCTCAGGCCGAGCCTGAATTACCCGGTGGCCCGCTGCGCTGGGTGGCAAATGGCAAGACAATTTTTAATAATAAGGGCAAACCCGTTAAACAATATGAGCCTTATTTTACTGATACACACCATTTTGAAGAACCTGCTGAGATGGGCGTCACGCCCATCATCTTCTATGATGCTGTTGGACGTGTGATCCGCACCGAGGCACCGGATGGGTCTTACAGTCGGGTTACGTTTTCTCCTTGGCACATCGAACGCTTTGATGCCAATGATACGCTTCATGAGGCTGAAAATGCCTGGTTGACTCAGAAGCGCGCA
>DAOTUR010000453.1:0-3293 GCA_034436915.1 Anaerolineae bacterium | reverse complement strand
TGAGGCTCAATTTTTGATGGCAAGGAATTTTTAAAGGGCCAAAGCGCTTTTGTAGGGGCGCGATGCATCGCGCCCCTACGCCAATCCCATATCAAATTTACGACTTGCACCATTGGTTACATACCCTTCATGGGGGCATAGGTTTTTGTCACGTCCATATCCGCAATCATCTGGCGGGCCTGGGCAATGCTGGCAAGATCGCCCAGCGCAATAAACTGCACCGCCGCATTGCCGAGCACAGTGGCCTCCGCTGGCCCAGTTGTGACAGGCAGACCAAGCGCATCCGCCGTCAGTTGATTGAGCAGTTCATTTTGCGTGCCGCCGCCCACAATATGCAGCGCATCAATGCTCTGGCCCGCGATGGTCTGCAAACGCGCCAGCGTATCCCGATAGGTGAGGGCCAGACTTTCCAGCACACAGCGCACAATCTGGCCGTGTGACTGCGGCGCGACGGAACCATGTTCGCTGCACCACTCGCGGATGCGCTGCGGATGATCGCCCGCCGAGAGAAAGCGGACATCATCCACATCCAGATGGATGCGCGGCGATTCGGCCTTTGTTGCCAGCGCCACCAGATCGTTATAGCTGTAAGTGATGCCATGCTGTGCCCATGCTGCGCGGCACTGCTGCAAAATCCACAGGCCCATGACATTTTTCAGCAGGCGGTATGTCCCCTCAACGCCGCCCTCGTTCGTCACGTTGGCCTCAAACGCGGCATCACTGAGGATCGCTTGCGGCACTTCCAGCCCCACCAGACTCCACGTCCCGCTGCTGATGTAGGCGAAATTCTGGCGTGTGGTCGGCACGCCCGCGACGGCGCTGCCCGTGTCGTGGGTGGCGGGGGCGATGACCGGGATGCCGTCATATGTGCCGAGGCGCGTGCCGGGCGACACAATCTCCGGCAGGATGCGCGTGGGGATATTCAGCCTAGAAAGCATGGCATCGGCCCATGTCCCTGTGCGCGGATTGAACATCTGCGTCGTGGTGGCATTGGTGAATTCGCACGCCTTGACGCCCGTCAGCCAGTAATTGAGCAGATCAGGGATGGTTAGAAACGTGTGCGCTGCCGCCAGAAGGGGAGAGCGCAGCGTGACAAGGCTCACCATCTGATACAGCGTATTGATCGGCATCATTTGAATGCCCGTCTGGGCGAAGACCTCGCGGCGCGGCACACGCTCATATACGGCCTCCATCATGCCAAAGGTGCGGGCATCGCGGTACATCACCGGATTGCCGAGCAGCGACCCTTGCGAATCGAGCAGGGCAAAATCAACCGCCCAGGTATCGACACCGATGCTGACGGGATTGTGCGCCTTACCGATCTCAATCCCCTGTTGAATGCTGCGCCACAGATGCAGCATGTCCCAGTACAGCGTGCCGTGTACACTCGTCACGGGGTTGCTAAAGCGGTGCAGTTCTTCCAGATCGAAGCGCGATCCATCAAAATGCACCGCCATCACGCGGCCCGATTCAGCACCGATATCAATTGCCAGGACGGTTTTACGCGCCATTATGACACTCGTTCCGCCAGCACAGTGTGCTCATAGGTGTGAATCTCATCGATGAAGCCCATGCCTACAGGTACATTTTGCTGCATACAATGATAATCCCACACCGCTCCAAACGGTAGGCCCTTCGCTTCCTCCAGCAGGGCGAGACGAGCTGTGTAATTTTTGTCGTCTTCATACTGACGCAGACGGGCGGCAGGCTCCAGCAACGCCATCAGCAGCGCCCGCAGCGCATTGCGCGTCCCAATCACCCAGGCGGCGACACGGTTGATGCTGGCATCGAAGAAATCGAGGCCGATATGCACGCGCTGTGTGAAGCCGCCGCGTACAATCTCCTGCATGATGGCCTGCAAATCATCCGTCAGCGTGACGACATGATCGCTGTCCCAGCGCACGCCGCGACTGACATGCAGCAGCAGTTCTTCCACATATAACAGGCTGGATGAGATTTTGTCAGCAATGCCCTCCGTTGGATGGAAATGACCCGCGTCCAGGCACAACAGCAGCCCCTTATGCTGTGCGGCATAGCCCAGATAAAACTCGTGGGAGCCGACGACATAGCTCTCTGAGCCAATGCCAAACAATTTGCTCTCAACGGCATCGCGGTGATGGGTGGGATTGAGCGGCTGCGCCAGAATCGCATCCAGCGCCGATTTCAGGCGTTCACGCGGGGCCTTGCGATCAAACGGCGTGTCTTTGTAGCCATCGGGAATCCAGATGTTTGTCACGCAGGGCGTCCCCAACTCGCGCCCAAAATATTCTCCAATCTGGCGGCTGGCGAGGCAGTGCTCAATCCAGAATTGGCGGATGCCTGCATCGGCGTGCGACAGGGTGAAGCCATCATCGGCGAGGGGATGCGAGAAGCAGGTGGGATTGAAATCGAGGCCGTGATGATTGACTCGCGCCCAATCGACCCAGGCGGCAAAATGCTCCGGCAGAATGGCGTTGCGTTCAATTTTACGCTCGGATTCCAGATAAATCGCGTGCAGATTCAGGCGGTGTGTGCCGGGGATCAGGCTGTAGGCTGTGTCGAGATCGCGGCGCAGTTCAGAGGCCGTGCGGGCTTTGCCGGGATAATTGCCCGTCGCCATAATGCCTCCGCTCAGGCCGCGCTCCGGGTCTTCAAAGCCGCCCACATCATCGCCCTGCCAGCAGTGCAGGCTGATGGAGAGCGCACGCAGGGCAGAGAGCGCCGCTTCGGTATCGACGCCAAGCGCAGCATAGCGCTCTTTTGCGATCTGATAGGCGGTGTTGAGTTGATGTTCAGTGGGCGATACGCTCATGGTTGGCCTCAGTCCAGATGAAAGACTTCTTCAAGTTCGATAAAGAGTTGATCGGGATGTGCGCCCTCTGGAATATCGAAATAGGGACTCATACGCTCCTGCCAGCGCCCATTGACCTCTGTCGCGGCCATCGCATCCTGGGCCGCCTTGAGCGATTCGGGCGTCTCAAAATAGCCAAACAGCAGGCCATCGTCGCGCATGAAGAGCGTGTAGTTGTGCCAACCGCTGGCGGTCAGGGCGGCCAGCATGTCCGGCCACACGCTGCGGTGATGCTGTTTGTACTCATCAAGGAGGGCTTGTTTGACTTTGAGGCAAAATCCAAGGCGTTTCATCGAATCGGCGCGGGATACCCCTGCCTTGAGGCATGGGGAGGGAGAGCGCCGTGTCCTTTCTGGTAAGTGTAGCCGTCAGAGTGGTGAAGCGTCTTGAGATGTTTGTGCGATGCCGTGACTTTGCCGAGCGCTGTCACAATATCAAAGCGTCCTGTGGCGCGGCAGGCCAC
>DAOTUR010000452.1:0-16284 GCA_034436915.1 Anaerolineae bacterium | reverse complement strand
GTGGCCTGCCGCGCCACAGGACGCTTTGATCTTGTGACAGCGCTCGGCAAAGTCACGGCATCGCACAAACATCTCAAAACGCTTCACCACTCTGACGGCTATACCTACCAGAAAGGACAAGGCGCACTCCCTCCCCATGCCTAAAGGCAGGGGTATCCCGCGCCGATTCGATGAAACAGTTTCTCAAGGCGTTTTTGGCGCTGCATGTCGCGGTCTATCGTCTGACAGGTGGGCGTTTTGGCGGGTCGATGCGCGGCTTTAAAGTGCTGCTGCTCACGACGACGGGGCGCAAGACGGGCAAAACCCGCACGCTGCCGCTTGGCTTCATCGAAGATAAAGGGACATATGTCATCTGCGCTTCCAATGGGGGGCAGGACACACATCCGTCATGGTATTTCAATCTCATGAACCAGCCCGCCGTGACGATTGAGGTCATGACGCAAACCATCAAAGCCACTGCCGATATCACCAGCGGCGCGGAACGCAAACGCCTGTGGGATGCGCTGATGGCAGAGGCCCCGGCCTACAGAGATTATGAAACCAGCACCACCCGCGAGATTCCGATGGTAGTGCTGCGGCCCATCACGCAGGTCTAAAGGCTGTCTATGAGGGCGAGTCATCGCCCTCTTCGGCGGCGATCTCTGTCACCACATGGGGAAGACGGGCGTTGAGATCAAGGGCGCTGTGCTGTCCGCCCTGATGCAGCCAGATCAAAAACTCGATATTCCCGGCTGGCCCTTTGAGCGGCGAGCGCGTCAAGCCGACAATCTGAAATCCGTCACCCTGGGCTGCCTCCGCCACCTCGCGGATCACGCGCTCATGGACAGATTTCTGCCGCACCACCCCGCCCCGCCCTACCGACTGTTTGCCCGCCTCAAACTGCGGCTTAATCAGCGCAATCACATCGGATTGCGGCGTCAGCCACAGGCGCACCGCAGGCAGCAGCAGGCGCAGCGAAATGAATGACGCATCCATCACCACAAGCTGCACCTGCTCAGGCAGCGCGGTCAGATGACGGGCATTGGTGCGCTCCATCACCTCTACACGCGCATCAATGCGAAGGCTGTGCGCCAACTGACCATAGCCCACATCAATCGCATACACCTTCGCCGCCCCCTGCTGAAGCAGGCAATCCGTGAACCCGCCCGTACTCGCGCCCACGTCCGCGCAGATCAAGCCCGTCACGTCATAGGCAAAATCGCGCAAGGCCCCGGCCAGCTTTTCACCGCCTCGGCTGACATAGGGCGGCTTCGATTTGAGGATAATCGCAACACTGTCGGCGAAGCGCGTGCCGGGCTTGTCGATGATATCGCCGTTCACGGTGACTTCCCGCGCCATAATGAGACCCTGGGCTTTGGCACGGCTCTCCGCGAGGCCGCGCTCAACCAGCAGAAGATCGAGGCGTTGTTTTTCAAGAGGGGGCATGGGTTAGTCTCGTATGAGCGGGATAAGCATCTCGATAGGCGAAGAATCTTCCGGTTTGACTTCGAGGCCATCCGCGCTCACAGGCAGATAGCCCTGGGCGGCGATGATGGCGCTGTAGGGGGCGGCAATTTCAAGCGGGCGGTCAATCTCAAAGCGCCCATTGCGATCCGTGATGGCGAGGGCATACACCTTGTCCTGCGTCCAATCAAACTCACTCACCGAAAATTGATCGTTGATGAGCACGAACGTCACGCCAGGGATGCCGAGGCCCGTCTCCGCATCGATGATCTGACCGCGCAGTGAGGCCCCGCCCGGCTGCGCCAACTGGTCAATTTTCATCTGCCCAATGCCAATCGACACATTGGCACTCGCCAGCACAATATCGTTGATCAGCAGTTCGACCTTGTACGTTCCATCGGGCAGGGTGTTAGGAGCGGTCAGGCGCGTGGTATAATCAACGCCCGATTCAGCGGCACTCCAGGGCAACGTCAGTTCATAGAAGATATCGTTATCCACGCGCCAGCGCATCGTCCAGGGCGTGCCGGGGGCAATTCTCTTCCAGTCAAACAGCAGGAACAAACTGGCGGCTCCGTCGGGATAGGCTTTTGAGGGGGCTGAATTGGCGATCTCTTCGGGCGTATTGGCCCGCACAAAGCGCAGATTGTCAAAGGCCGTCGGAATCGCCAGCCCCGTATCTGCGCCCGCGATGACAAAATCGCCCGTGACAGACAACTGCCCATTGAGATACACATCCAATCGATACGGCCCTGGGGCAAGACCACCCTCCGGTTGCAGATTGGTCGGGTATTTGCCGCTCTCACCCTCACTCCAGACATAATCCCCACGCACAACCATTTGGCCGGCATAGTACCAGATGTTCGTCCAGGGGGTGTTGGGCGGCATGTTCTGGAAGATGAAACGGGCGGTTGCAATCGGGCCGACGGGCAGTACATAGCCGTTGCCTTGCAAATTACCGGCTGTGTCCAGCACACCAAAGATCAGATTGCTGAAACTGGGCAGAAGTTGGGCCGGGCCGCCCACCGCAATCGTATTGCTTACGGCAAACACGCCGTTGATGAACAGACGAAATTCATACTGCCCATTGGAGTACGACACACCAGAGGCCCCGATATACCACAAGCCGCGCTCTCCCCCACTCCATCGCACCGAGGGGAGATCAAAATCCTTTTGCGGGACGCCATCAATGGTAACGCGCATTTCATAGACAGTGTTCGGCGTCATATTCTCGTAATCGAAGAAGAGATACAGGCTGGTGATGCCCGCCGGAGCCGCGCCAATCACCGTCGAGGGCAGACCTTCGACCACCGTCGGCGCGAAGAAGAGGCGCGAGAAACGCGGTTGGCCTGTGGAGGTTGGCTGTGTATTGGGCGTCGTCAGCGGCATGACGGAGAGGCCCAACGACGCGCTGCGAATCAGAGGTCGCGCAAAATCGACAGGCCGCAAGACGCTGATGAAATCGCCAATCGGCACACAGGCATCCGCGTTGTTGATGAATCCGTCGCTGTTGGTGTCTTCCAACACCTGACATTCTGTGCGCCCAACCCTGCCTGTCGGAGCGGTTGTTGCCACGCCGATCATCTGGCCGGCACGATTGTACGCCCCGCCACCCGACATTGTGCCGGGGGCCGCGCTGACCGTCCCAATCTTGAGCCAGGCGCGTGTGCCGCGTGATGGCTCATCCATGAAGCCTTTGACCGAGCTGGTGATGACCGAGGCGGCCTGACTGCTTGGAGCCGGATAACCGACCAGCGTGAGCGTTTCATCGAGCGTGGCATCGGTGGCATCCGCCAGATCAACAAAGGGCAGGACGGGCAGCGCGGCGGGATCAATCAGGCGTCCGTCAAATTCGCGGGTGATCCGCAGCAGCGCCAGATCAAGCCCCTCATTGACTTCGACGATTTCAGCGCGATAGCGCGGCACGGGCGGCTGACCGGGTTCGAGCGAGAGGGCAATGATGATCGTATCGCCGGGGCAGTCGGGACTCGTCACGACATGATGGGCGTTGGTGAGAATCAAACCGTCATAGCGCACAATCGTACCGGAGCCAACGCAAGCGGTGGTGAGATTGCTGCTGCGAGCCTGGCGAATAAACACCGTCGCCCGCACGATGCGATCCAGATTGAGCGCATCTGTGGCGGTCTGCGCCTGAAGCGATGGAATCACGATCAAACAGGCGAGAAGCAACATGAGACGCATATGGTTTATTCTGAATGCGCTGAAACCAGGGGTTGAAAACCCCGTCGCGTCCGGCACAAATTTATGGTCAGTGTAGGGGCGACTCATGAGTCGCCCACCCCACAAAATGCGTATTAGAAACAGCAGCAATCGTAAACATGCTGAAAAACGCAAAGACAATGCTTTCGTCTCAGTGTGATGATTCATCATGATTTAGAAGCTCAACTGTCTGAGAAATTGGCGGAAGCGGCGGTACTCACTGTCGTACACGCTGGCCTCAGCGCGAAATGTGATGATGAGCGCCTGTCCGCGTGTGATCGTCAGAATATCCTGCCCGATGACGACATCCGGCACGCCTTCCAGAAAGGCGCTGGTTTCGCGGGTTGAGTAGCTGTAAGCCACCGATTGCGCTGAGGGGTCAGTGGCGAGGGGATAAGTTGCGACGGTGAGCACGTTGTAATCGGTGTAAGTACGCGCCCGTTTGAAGGCCAGTCGATCCGCGATGCTGCGCGAGGTGGTGTCGCTGCTCACGGGCTGCACGCTGATCTGAATCGTCGTCTTAAAGCCGGGGCGCGTCATATCACGCACACGGAACACATAATCCTCGCCGCCCTGTGTGTCAAGCAGCCAGCCGTAGGGATAATAGGCCACAATCCCGGCTTGCAGATTCTCATAGACGGAGGTCGCGGTGAGCGCCCGATTGCGGATGTTGAGGCCCAGGATGAAGACGATGATGCCTACCGTAAGCGTGATGACGTGCGCCCAGCGCTGGCGCGGCGATTCGCTGGCTTCATTCAGGCGTTTAAATAGCGCTCTCATAAATCGCCTCGCAGACGGTCTCGCTCACGCCGTTCTGAGACGCCGTACAGGAAGGCCACGATCACCTGTGGCACGATCATTAGCGCCAGCGCAAAACCCACGCCATAGAGAGTGCGCGACAGGCCGCCCGCCAGCGTCAATTGGATATTCACGAGGCCGGAGCGCAGCGGCATCGCAATCCCGGTAATGACAGACGCCACGACCAGCGTGATCGGCAGAAGCCAGACGGAGCCTGATCCCAGGTAAAGTTCCATCAGGCCGTAGCTCAACACAGCGCTGCCCGCCAGATTCATCGCGTAAAACGTCACGACGCGCAGCATCAGCATGTCGGGGAGCACATCGGGCGTCATGCGTAAATAGTTCAGGCTCAACATGGTGCTGTAGCCGACAGCAACAGCCAACGAATAGGCCATCACATCCGCACGGATGCGATACACCGACGAGCGCACGACGAAGCGAATCAAGAGATATTTGATCAATTCCTGGGTGATGCCCGTCGTCAGGGTATAGCCGATGATGCGATTGATGGCGCTTTCAAGCGAGAGCCATTGATCGGGCTGCAAAAACTGCGTCACCAGCGGCACGCCAATCGCACTCGCCACCAGCGCGGACAGCGCGAAGACCGCCCCCAACTGGCGGCGCGGCTGTGGCACATTCATCTCTTGCAGCCAGGAGAAATACCCCCACAGCAGCGACGGGAGGCACACGAGCACAACATTTAACGGCGCAATCAGGGCTGAGGGGATGTGCAGACCCAGAAGGCCGAGCGCTCCATACAAGCCCACCAGGACAACAGCGATCACGCTGCACTCAATGAAGAGGCTGCGCCACACACGCCGATACGGATAAACTTCATCTTCTTCGCGTGGTGGGAGAATCAGGCGGGGACTGCGAAAGAGTGACATGATGGATGCTTGAGTTTACCCATAGACACGATAGAATGGTCGCGTTTAGCGCGTCCAAACTTCATCCTAATGGATTTCACGGCTGCCTGCAAAGGTCAAACATGTCGCGTCAACTCTGGTTTCTCACATCGCAGCGCGAGCAAGGCTCATCTCGTCTCTCGAATCTGTCTCGTCTCTGGTCATCAAGCGGAAGCCGCCTGTCGATCTTCATCATCTGCTTTTGCCTGCTGGCCGCCTGTCAGCCCTCGGCCTCAGCCGTTGACACGCGCAAAATCGTCTATGGTCTGACGCTCAACGTCAGCGGTATTGATCCGCACGTGAACCAGAATTCGGAATTGGGCATCGTCCTGCGTCAGGTGTACGACACCCTTCTGTATCGTGATCCCAAAACCAGACAGATTGTCCCCGGTCTGGCGAAGGATTGGGTCATCTCACCGGATGGATTGACCTATACCTTCCATCTACGCGAGGATGTCACCTTTCATGATGGCACGCCTTTCAATGCCGAGGCCGTCGCCGCCAATATCCAGCGCATCATGGACCCAGTCACTGCCTCGCAGAAATCCCGTCAACTGCTTGGCCCGCTCGCCAGCTACCAGATCGTCGATACCTACACCATCAACCTGATTCTGTCGGAGCCGTATGCCCCGCTGCTGGATGCGCTGTGCCAGATCTATACGGCCATCGCCAGCCCCAAAGCGCTGACCGAGAACGGCCTGCTGCGCTATCAATTTCATCAGGTCGGCACGGGGCCATTCATCTTCGTCGATTATCTGCCGGATGATCACATCACATTGCGCCGTAATCCCGCCTATGCCTGGGGGCCGGCTTTCTACGGCGACCTGCCGGAGAATGCGGTGGATGAGATTGAGTTCCGCTTCTTCCGCGATCCGGCGACCCGCGCCGCCGCCCTCCGCAGCGGCGAGGCGCAGATCATGGGCGAGATTCTGCCCACCGATGCCCGCGCCCTTGCCAGCGATCCGGCCTTCCAGGTTGTCCCCGTCGCCATCCCCGGCCAGCCGCTGCAATTTTATATGAATCTCAAGAAGGCCCCGACAGACAATCTCGCGGTGCGGCAGGCGCTGCTGTATGGCAGCAATCGCAGCGGCATTGTCGATGTGGTCTATCAGGGCTTCTCGCCTGTGGCGTGGGGGCCGCTGGCCGCGACCAACTCGTTCTACAACCCGAATGTAAACAATCTTTACGCCTACAATGAGGAGCAGGCGCGTTCCGTCCTGGCGCTTGGTGGCTATACAGATAGCGATAACGATGGGTATATGGACAAAGACGGAACGCCCTTAGAGGTCACGGTTATTCAACCGCCCTGGGGCCAACTGCCCGATGTGACACAGCTCTTGCAGGATCAATGGCGGTCAGTCGGCATCAAAGCCAATATCGTGCCTGTGCCGAATTTCCCGGCGCTGCTGGAACAGGTGAAGAAGGGCGATTACAACCTCATCGCCTTCGATACCTCCGGCCTTGATCCGTCGATCCTCAACACCCGCTATCTGGGGGCCTCCCGCGACAACTGGACGGGCTACAGCAGCGGCGATCTCGATAAACTGCTGGTGGGCGCGACCAGCACCACCGACGAGGCGCAGCGGCGCACGCTCTATGCCCAGATTCAAGCCATCATCATGCAGGAGGCGCTGATTCTGCCGATTCGTGATTATGTGAATCTGAACGCACACACCTCACGCATCACCGGGCTGCAATTTGATCCCTATGGCTGGTTTCCGCTGCTCTACGGCGTGGCCCTCGCCGACTCGTGATTCCTCGTCTCGCCGCCACGCTCTTGACCGTGTGGCTGGCGCTGACGCTCACATTCGTACTGCTGCGCCTTGTTCCCGGCGATGCTATCGCCGCCCAGTTTGAAGGCAGCGCCAATCCGCAGGCAGCGGAGTTGAAGCGGGCGGCGCTCGGCCTGGATCAGACGCCGCTGATGCAGTATGTCTCGTACTGGGCGGGCCTGCTGCGCGGCGATTTTGGCGTATCGCTGGCATCGGGCCTGCCTGTCACCGAGATTCTCGCGCAGCGCTGGCCGAGCACTCTGCTTCTCACGGGCAGCAGTATGGTTTTTGCTGTCGTGCTCGGCGCAAGCATGGGCATGATCGCGGGATGGGGCAAGGGATGGACAGCCCGCCTTGCTGCCCTGTACAGCGCTCTTGCTCTCAGCATCCCCTCATATTGGACGGCAACGCTGGCGCTGCTCCTGCTGGGGCGATGGTTTGCCAATCCCGCCTACAGCCTGCTGCCAGCGGCGATTATCGGGATACACAGCGGCGGCGTGATTGCACAGGTTTTTGGGGCGTCCCTGCGCGATATTCGTACAGCGGATTATATTCGCGTGGCACACGCAAAGGGCCTGTCACAGAGAGCCGTTCTAGGGCGACATGCGCTGCGTCCCGCGCTGGCCCCGGTGGTGATGGTCATCGCGCTGCAAACGGGCTACCTGATGAGCGGAACCATCATCACCGAGATGATTTTTCAGCGGGCGGGGGTGGGGCTGCTACTGCGCGATGCCGTGTTAGGCCAGGATTACCCGGTTGTGCAGGGAATCATCGTGATTTTGACTGTCCTCTATGTGCTGCTGACCTTCGCGGCAGAGATGTGCGTGTGGTGGCTTGATCCCCGCGTGCGTGATCTGTCATGGGCTGATGCAGCGGCCTGATGTGAGGACACGATGCGGCGACTGATGTTTCTCTTGACAGTCTGTATGACTCTTATTCTCCTCGCGCCCCGTCTTGCGCCCTTCGACCCAATGCGAACCGATACCACTAGCGCTCTGCATCCGCCTGATGCGCTGCATCTTCTTGGCACAGATCATCTAGGTCGCGATGTCCTGAGCCGTGTACTGTATGGCAGCCAGCGAACACTGTTTGTCGCGGGCAGCGCAGCGACAACCGCCCTCCTGATCGGCGTCCTGCTCGGTATGGCCCTCAGTGGTTGGCCCGTTGTGCGCCGCCTTCTCATGCCTCTCATCACGGCCCTGCTTGCCCTGCCCTCGCTGCTGCTGGCATTGGTGCTGCTCACCGTGTGGGGCCAGAGCCTTGCGCCGCTGATTGCTGCCCTGATCGTGCCGCAGGTTCCCGTCGTCGCCCAGACGATTCAGAGTGCCATTCGCCCCCTTGCCGCCGCCGATTATGTCACGGCCTCGCGCAGCAGCGGCGCAGCCCGCCACCAGGTCTTGCGCTGGCACATCTGGCCGAATCTCATGCCGTTCGTCCAGCGCTACGCGGGCATTCTCTTCAGCCAGATGTTGTTTCAGGCGGGCGCTTTGAGCTTGCTCGGTCTTGGCGGAGAGGTCGGCATTCCCGATTGGGGCGCGATGCTGGCTGATGGCCGCCAATCATTTCTCTATGCCCCCTGGACAGTCCTGGCCCCTGGCCTGCTCATGGTGGGCTGTGTCGTCGGCGTCAATTGGGTCTTAAACCGAGATCAAAACAGGGGTTGA
Organism: Anaerolineae bacterium; assembly: GCA_034436915.1. Taxonomy (GTDB): domain Bacteria; phylum Chloroflexota; class Anaerolineae; order Aggregatilineales; family Phototrophicaceae; genus JALHOR01. The sequence continues at coordinate 7,485 of DAOTUR010000452.1, read as the reverse complement.
AAACCTGTTTCGGCTGCATACAAATGGATGTGTAGGGACGAGGCCCGCCTCGTCCCCCCAACACCATCATTTACCTCGCCAAATCGGACAAAATGGCTTCGGCGGCTCCCGGCGGCAGCGTATCATGCGGCACGCGCAGCCAATCCTCCAGGCGAAACAGAGCGTGCGTCGGCAGATTAAGACTCAGGCGATGCACATCGACCACTGCCAGCACCTGCACAAGCTCTAACCCAACGCTCATCAGTTGAGAATGCCATTTGATAAATGTCTCCCAATCCGGCAGGACATTGCACAGCAGCGCAGCGGGATGGCCCACGTCGTAAGCCCCCACCCAATCCTGCACTGGCCCTTCGCCGCGCCCCCGACTGTAAACCAGTGGAATTCTGGTCTGCAAACTCATAGCAGTCCCCAATGGAACGCTGTCAGAGGGGCATACCAGCCGATCCACGCGCATCAAGCGCTCGGCCATTTGAGCAGCACAGGCGGCCAGCACCTGCGGATAGGCAGGCAGCAGATCGAGGCGCAGACGGTACGATAAACGGCGGTCTTCGCTTTGAAACAGGCCAATTTCCAGCAGCCCATGACTTAAGAATGCATCGCCTAAATTCATGTTGTCCCCTCTCCGATCTTCAACGCTCTCGCATTGCCTGTAATGCCGCCACGATCTTGTCAGAAAAATCATCTTGGCCGCCCGCATACAGCACCGAATCATCTGTCACACGCAGCGTCAGATGTGCGCCCTCAAGATCGCGCAGCAGCAAATGACGCGATGCCAGATCGAAGAAGCCGCCTTCTGCTGGCGGATTGCCTGCCCCCAGCACAAACGCGGCATGGGGCGGCTGTTCCAGATGGTGGGCCAATTCATTCGGCGTCGTAAGCGTCAGGGCATCCACGCCAAAGCCTGTCGTGTCCATCGCGGCGCTGTAGCCTGTCCCCGTAAACGGCCCATGCAGGATCGTCACGCTGTCCTGACCCGCATAGGCGATGGTGCGCTCCAGCGCCACCGCTCCAGCGGCCCCCATGCCCAGATACGCCGCGAAATCGAACATATAGCCGCACACAAACGGACGGGTCGCCTGGATAACCGCTTTGCCAAAGGGCAGATACGGATCGTCATAGCGCTGGACGGGATGCGGCAGCAAGAACGGGCGCGGATTGAGATACAACACCAGATCGCCGCGCTCCTGCCGCAGATGTGTCAGCTTCGTCACAAAATCAGTCCATGTCATCGAATTTCTCTTTCATCATGCGCCAGATAATCGACATCGCCCAACGGCTGACCCATTCACGGGTGAGATCCGACTTGCCGCCAAAGCCATACGCCCGCGACTGCGCCCGCACGCTGGAATAAACGGCCACCGCCGTACCTTCGCGCTGATCGCCGCTCTCGCCCACCTCTGGATCACTGATAATCACAACCGCGACTTCTGCCCCCTCCGATTGCGCGAGATGCTGCGCGGCCTGCGTTGCAAATTCACGCCAGCTCTGTGTGACAATATCGGGCATCATCTTAAAAGCCTCTTGCGGCGTGGTATACTGCTGCACCCCCACCAGACACTCTCCCCCACCCGCCGCTTGCAGCTTGCTCACAATCGCATCTGACAGGCCCGCCTCCAGGATCGCCAGCTTGATATTGTGCTTGCGAAGGAGATCAATCAGGACGGTTTCGAGTTCATCATCATCTTTGCCATACACATACGTGCCGATGATCGCCATCACCTTCGCTTCCAGATCGTCGATCATGCGATCCGCCGCTGCCTCATCCTCAGCTTTGGCCGTCAGGCGCACATCGATAATGCCGTGATGCGCGGCAAGGCCAATCGTTGGATTGCTGAGATTCAGCAGTTCGTCGCCAATCATGTCATCCAGCGCACTCTCACCAATGCCCGCCACCTTGAGATTACGGGCTTTAATGATGCCGAGTGGATAATGCTGGCGCAGATACGGAATGACCGACTCCTGCATCAGGAATTTCATCTCACGCGGCACTCCGGGCAGGCTAATGATCGATTTATCACCTTCCTGCACGATGAAACCGGGCGCTGTGCCGACAGGATTGACGATTGTCAGAGCACGCTCTGGCAAATACGCCTGACGTTTGTTATTCTCTGTAACCTGCGCCCGAAATGATGCGAAGCGGGTGAGAATCTGCTCGAAGAGGTCTTCGTGGTACACCAGAGGCCGACCCACCGCATCCGCAATGCCCTGGCGCGTCATATCATCAACGGTTGGGCCAAGCCCGCCGCAGACAATCACCACATCGGCTCGGTTGAGTGCAATGCGGATCGCATCTGCAATGCGGCCCTCATTATCGCCCACCGAGGTCATGAAGTAGAGGTTGATGCCGATATTCCGCAGTTCGCGGGCAATATAAACCGAGTTGGTATCTGTGATTTCTCCGAGGAGAATTTCTGTGCCGACAGCGACAATTTCAGCATTTACCGACTGCATACAGGTTCGATCCTTACATGATAGAGATGTTCTGGAGCATTGATTTTTGACTGTTTGATTGTGAAGCGAGAACGAATTTTTGCAAAGTGGTGGAGACGCATTATAATGTCAGCGTACACAGATAACGGCTTATAGAAAGCGCAACATCTTTGTGCAAGTTAACCAGCCCTCAATAGAATACCTTTTTGGAGGATCATCTTGGCTAGTGTAACCTTTGAGCACGTTTTTAAGCGGTATGCCGATCAGGTCGTTGTTAACGATTTGAATATTCAGGTCGCAGATAAAGAGTTTCTCGTATTCGTCGGCCCATCAGGCTGCGGTAAATCCACCAGCCTTCGTATGCTTGCCGGTCTAGAAGAAATCAGTGATGGTCGCGTCTATATCGGCGACCGCGTTGTCAATAACGTCGCGCCAAAAGATCGTGATGTAGCCATGGTGTTCCAGAGCTACGCCCTCTATCCTCATATGACCGTTTATGACAATATGGCGTTTGGTCTGCGTTTACGCAAAACTCCTAAGCAAATTATTGATCAGCGTGTTCATGAAGCAGCAAAGCAGCTTGGTATCGAGCATCTCTTGAGCCGCCGCCCCCGCCAGCTCTCAGGCGGTCAGCGTCAGCGCGTGGCCGTTGGTCGTGCCATCGTGCGCGAACCATCAGTGTTCCTCATGGACGAACCGCTGTCAAATCTGGATGCCAAGCTGCGCGTGGAAGCCCGTTCCTTCATCAGCAAGCTGCACCAGCGCCTGGAAACCACCTTCATCTACGTGACGCACGATCAGGTCGAAGCTATGACGATGGGATCGCGCATCTGCGTCCTTAGCGCTGGCAAGCTGATGCAGATTGATACCCCGTACAATCTGTATCACAATCCGAGCAACGTGTTTGTGGCAGGCTTCATCGGCAGCCCGTCGATGAACTTCTTCGATGCCATGTTGAAGCCGAATGGCGAAGCCCTGGTCCTCGATACAGGCGTCTTCCAGCTCACCATTCCTCCGACCAAAGCCACCCCCTATAAGAATCACGTCGGTCAGGAAGTCATCCTCGGTGTGCGTCCTGAAGATATTCACGATCTGGAATTCGTCCCCCCTGGCATCACCCCCTCCCGCCTCGAAGCCAATGTCGAAGTGGTGGAGCAGATGGGCAACGAAATGATTGTGTATCTGGAAGAAAACGGCAAGAGCTTCATCGCCCGTACCGATCCGCGTACCAATGCCCGCGTGGGTGCTCGTCTGCCCATTGCGATCAGCCTGGACAACATCCACGTCTTTGATCGCAAGACCGAGCTGTCCCTGGCCTATGACTTCAAGCGCGAAGAAATCGCCAAAGCCGTTCGCTAACGTCATACACGAGGCACAGTTATGTCGTGCCTCTCACAGCCTTGTGACAAACACCGCCCTTATGTATCAAAGCGGTGTTTGCGTTCTGGGAAGGTCACAGCGAAAAGAGAATAATCCCACTCATACAAAACGCCGCCCTGTCATTCAGGGCGGCGTTTGTGTTTAAGAGTCTGTTGGCTTGGCTCAGGCGTCGAGGAGTTTACGGAATTTATAGCCGTAAACGATCATGCCCTTGCTGCCTTCTGTCGTGAGTTTGCGCGTCACCATCTCCACCCGATCCCCAATCGTCACGCCGCCATCCACATCGGTGATCTGCGCGGTGACGAGCGGGCCTTCATCCAATTTGACGAGGGCCAGGACATAAGGGGCATGTTCCTCAAACCCCGCAGGCGGCTCTTGCAGCGTGGTATAGCTGTAGATGTGGCCCGTGCCTGCAAAGGTAAAGGTTTCCTGGGAGAAGTTGGGATGAGAGGTTGTCATCGTGACTACGCCTTTGCTGCCACGCGAGTATCAATCGCGTCTGATTTCGTTTCCATGACAGGACGTTCCTGAATGCTGACCGTGCCATCGGGCTGACGGGTTCCCTGCAAGCGATAGGTCTGTGATTTCATGCGCCAGTAGCGTGCGACCTGCATTGTAAATTCTCCTTATGGATTGTCGCTCATGTCTCTCAGAGACTTGTGCTTTTCTTCACGTTGTGCCTCAAGTATAGGCGCAAGAACCTCTCAAAACCTGTCAAACGCGCCTCTCAAGGCTGTCAGAGACTTGCAGAACCTCTCAAATCTCGATTTTCGTTCATTCTTCCTTAACGGAAGGTACAGGCTTTCTTCATTCTTGTGCTTTTCTTCACAAAATCAGATTTGGAGGATGTGTGTGATCGCTGTCGAGGCGACGCCGCCTAAACACTGGATCATGGCGATTTTTGCATCCGCGACCTGGTTGGCTCCTGCCTCCCCGCGCAGTTGCAACGCCGCTTCCACCGCCTGATAAACGCCCGTTGCGCCAGCAGGATGCCCACGACTCTTGAGGCCGCCAAAGGTGCTGATGGGCAGCGTTCCATTCAGGCCGATCTCTGCCGCCTGTGAGCAGCCCTGCCCTGCGGCGACATAGCCTGTGGCCTCCAGCGTCAGCACCGTGAAGATGGTATAGGCGTCATGGAGTTCAAACAGATCGATATCATCGCGGGTCAAGCCCGCCTGCTCTAACGCCCGCTGCGTTGACAGCGCCACCGCATTGAAAAACAGGGGATTGGCTCGCTCTTGCAGCATGAAGCTGTCCGTCGCGTTGGCACTGCCCACAATTTTCACCGGGGACGGATGCGAATCCGCTGCCCGTTCCGCACTCATCAGGACGACAGCCGCCGCACCATCGCCATCGGGAGCGCTGTCAAACAGATTCACGGGATCAGACACAAGCGGCGCTTTGGCAAACGCGCCCGCTTTCAGGGCGTTGCGATACATCGCGTTGGCGTTCTTCTGGCCGTTGGCGTGGGCATTGATGCTAAAGCCCTCAAAAGCGCTCAAAGCGACACCATACTCATGCATGTAGCGCCGCATCAAAATCGCCGCCAACGCCGTGAGCGTTGCACCGTGAAAGGCTTCATAATCGGCATCCAGGCTGATGGCGCGGGCTTTGATGCGATCACTGCCCACAATATCCGTCGCCTTTTCCACGCCCAGCACCAGCGCTGTCTCGATTGCGCCCGATGCCACCGCGAGATGAGCCACCCGCAAAGCGGCCCCGCCAGAGGCATCCGCTGCTTCAATCGTGACCGCTTCAATGCCACGCAGGGCCATATAATCAGCCACCAGTGCGCCCAGGTGCGTCTGCTGATTGAAACTGCTGCCATAGGCATTGGCGACATACACCGCATCGACGCTGGTGAGACCCGCATCTTGCAGCGCCTTCAATCCGGCATCGGCAGCCAATTGACGGAGGCTTGTGCCCCAATGTTCACTCACAGGGATCATCCCCGTTCCGGTTATTGCTGTTGCACGCATGGTTAGTCCTTCAGTTTGCCCCGATAACGGCAGTAGAGTGCATAATCAATCACGGTGCGGCGGGCGATATACTGGCGCGTCGTGGGGGCCAGATGGCGTTTGGCCTCAATATTTTCGGTCACGACCAGATCGAACGCATCCGACCCCGCGCCGCTGCCGTAGCTCACCATCAAAATGCGATCCCCGGCTTTGGCCTGATCCAGTATCGCCGTCAGACCCAACATGCAGGAGCCGGAATAGACATTACCAATCTCGTTTGCCAGCAGGCCCGCTTCAATCTGCTGAGCGTTGAAGCCGAGCATCTGCGCCGCACGCTGCGGAAATTTGACATTGGGCTGATGAAACACAGCGTAGGTGTAATCGCTGGCCTGTGTCCCCATCATCTGCATAAGTTCGCGGGCCGCTGACAGAGTATGATTGAAATAGGCGGGTTCGCCCGTAAAGCGATCCCCATGACTCGGATACGTCTCGCCTGAGCGCCGCCAGAAATCCGGCGTATCGGTCACGAAGCTGTAGCTGCCCTGGTAGACCGCGACAGACTCCGCCGCCGGGCCGAGCAAAAAGGCCGCGCCGCCGCTGGCCGCTGTGTATTCCAGCGCATCGCCGGGCCGCCCCTGGGCCGTGTCCATGCCAATGCTGAGGGCATAGCGCCCCATGCCGCTGCCGATCAAACCGATAGACGCTTGCACGGCTTCTGTGCCTGCTTTACAGGCAAATTCCCAATCTGCTGCTTGGATATTGGGCGATGCCCCGATGCTCTCAGCGACGACAGTGCTGCTCGGCTTGACCGCATACGGATGGCTCTCGCTGCCCACCCACACCGCACGGATATCAAGCGGGTTGATCTGCGAACGACGAATCGCATTGCGGGCGGCTTCAACCGACATCGTGATGACATCTTCGTCATCGCCTGCAACGGCTTTTTCCAGCACAGGCGATGCGCCCAGGTCATTCGTCCAGACGCGGGCCACTTCACGCCCCGGCAGACGATAGCGCGGCACATAGGCCCCATAGCCAACGATTCCGACCTGTCGATCAGATTTCATCAAGAGGTAATTCTGCGGGTGATTCTGATTCATCATGATGACGACTCCTTCATGCGCTGCACCAATTCTTTTGCCCGTTCCAGGCGGATATTTTTCTCTGCAATCATCTGGCGGGCCACCTGCGCGATATCCTGCTCCCCCGCCCCCGCCGCCGCTGCCAATTGGCGAGCGTGCATCCGCATGTGACCGTGTTGAATGCCCTCCGTCGCCAGTGCCCGCATCGCAGCCAGATTTTGCGCCAATCCCACCGTCACGATGATCTCAGCCAGCTCCCGCGCCGAGGCCACATTCAGGATTTTCATGGCGACCTGCGCCGTCGGATGCACCCGCGTTGCGCCGCCCACAATGCCTACCGCCAGCGGAATCTCAATCGAGCCGCACAGATCGCCCTGCTCATCCTGCCACCAGCGCGTCATGCTGCTGTACGTGCCGCTGCGGGCCGCATACGCGTGTGCGCCTGCCTCAACAGCCCGCCAATCGTTGCCTGTGGCGATGACAACCGCGTCAATTCCGTTCATGATGCCTTTGTTGTGTGTGGCCGCCCGATACGGGTCAACCTCGGCAAACACGCCCGCTTCCACGATGGCTTTCACGGCATCCGCGCCGGACAGAGCGCCGCGTGCCAGCTCGCTCGCCGGGATGCGTCCCTG
>DAOTUR010000451.1:0-3764 GCA_034436915.1 Anaerolineae bacterium | reverse complement strand
TGCATAACCGCATTCTTTGATCTCAATTTGAACTCGAAACCCGGAAAATGAATGCCGCACATCATGCCACATGGCCCACTAGTACACGTTGGCGGAAGTTCACAAGCATTTCGTTCAGTCTCTTTTAGCTAAAGTTCGCTATTTTAATTGCTTATCGACTTCCGCAAAGCTGTACTAGCCATTGAAATGGCGTGGCTTGCGGCGGGCTAAAGCCCTAAAATATGGTCAAACAATATATGATTGATGTTTTAAGAAAAACAGGGCGAGTCATGACTCGCCCCTACAAATACCGTGTAGGGGAGCAGCGTGCTGCACCCAAAACACCAATCTCAACATTTGTCTTTTAAAGCGCTTCTCCATCAGTGAGACAAGTTGGATATTGAGCTTCGATAGTGCAGAGATGGATGTATCAGCCCCCTCTGCCGCAAAATGAGTCTCTATCGGCACGCAGTGGATTATAGAGAAAATCAGGCTGGTGGAGGCTTTGATGCTCGACATACTGATGTACTACCGCCCGCCCCCGCTTCTTAAGTCACAGGAAGCGACGCAATCGTTTTTAGCAAGTTATGACAGCGATTGCACGGATATGAGTTAAGCCACACGCATACGACATCCCTCACATCCCTATAATCCGACTCATGTATGGCTCACCCCAACCAAACGTAACCCTTCTAGACTGTCATATGCAGAAACGTTTCGATCAGTCCAGGAGATGACCATCTTGAAATTAGCATCCTTCATCCGCAGCCTCATGCTATGCCTCATATTGATTGCCGCCGTTGGCACAACCTCCGCCCAGGCCTGTGACACAAACGCCATCTCATCCAAGCTTGATGAGGCCAAGACACATCTCGCTGCCGGGGAAACCGATCAAGCTGCTGCTCTGGTCGCTGAGGCGCAGGCCGCTCTCTCTGCCTGTTCGACTCCCGCTGCTCCCACCGCAGAAGCCGCCCCCCCCGCTGCCACAACCGAGGCCGCCGCTGCTCCTGCCAATGCCACTAGGCGTGTGACAGCGCCGGAGGTTGGAGCCGATAAAGCCATCGTCTTCATCTCATTTGCCAACACCTCGATTGATGCGGGATCGGTTGACATCTACAGTGACCGCAGCCCCGATCCCCTCGTGACCGATCTGGCCTTTGGCGAGGCGACGGAGTTGGTTCCGTTTGAAGCCGGGCCGATCTCGTTCACGGCGCGGGCGGCAGGCTCCGGCAAAAATGGCGAGATGCTGACGACGGGGCGCAAGGATTTTGGGGCCAACAGCTCATGGGTGGTAACGACAGCGGGCCTGAAATCACGGGTCAGCCTGATCATTGAGCCTGTGTCGATTGTCCGCAGCGATTATAACGATCAGGCCCGTGTACGTGTCGTCAATTTCGTGCAGAACTCAACGATTGATCTGGTCGATGATGGCGGGATCGATTTTGGCTCGAATCTGGGTTGGGTGAGCATCAAAGACAATATGATCGATCCCGGCAAGCACACCTTACAGGTCAACAGCGGCGGCCAACCGCTGATGGACGCGATGACGTTTGATTTTGCCGCCAACACGACCTATACACTGTATCTCATCGGCCAACCGGAGAGCGATCATCCGGTGCAGATTCTGTCGATTGTGACGCCGCAGGAGACAACACGGGTGCGCTTCGTCAGCACCCGTTCGGATACTGTCGAACTCTATTATCGTCCGGCCAATGAGAAGGTCATCGAGAGCATCGTGGGCGCAGCGACGAGCGATTGGATCACGCTGGAAGCGGGAGCCGTGACATTTCTGGCGTATGCGCCAGGGACAGGCATGGGTGGGCGCGAGTTAGGTGGCATTGCATTGCAACTGCGTCCAGGCCGCGACATCACCATCACCATGAGCGATACCGATATGAATGTGAGCGATACGGTGCTGACTCCGGCGTCATAATCGTTGTGGAATAGGGTCATTAGAGATAGAGAGGCACGAGACGTTGTGCCTCTCCATACTCTGCTAGGGTTTTTGATTATCCTGTGCCAGAAGTTTCGCCATCTGTGACGGGGGAATTTGCAGCAGTTTAGCAATATCGAACGATAATCGCGTCAAATAGTCCAGATATTGGCGCTGGCGGGCGTTCAGATCACCCTCCTGTCGCATCTTCTGATGGACAGACATCAAATACACGATAGGAGCGCGCAGTTCTTCAATCGATGTGTTCTCGGCAGACATCGGGACGGGTACATTGTTGCGTGCTTCGACAGCCTGGGCAATGAGCGTCGCAATTGACATCAACACGCGCCCATCTTCCTCGCCCCAGTGACTTGCCTCGCTGCCGCCCACCATAATTACGCCTTCGACTCGCTCCCCGCTGACAGCCGGGACAGCCATGATGCTTTGAGCCGTCGGGATCAGGAACTCCCGCTCACGGGTTTTGCGCGTATCACTCACCAGCACCATCGATTTCTGGCTAATGGCCTTGCCGACGATGCCTTCGGGATCGATCAGCATATCCTGCTTCAGATGTGTCTCTCCGGCAGAGGCGGCAACGCGGTATTGTGTCTCGCCGTTCCGCATCAGGATGACAACATCAGAGGCCTGGAACGTGAGGTTCAGAATAGTCGCCGTCTGCTGGAGCATCTCGTGGACATCGGTCTTACGCAGCGCCGAGGTGATGATCTGCTGCATCGTGCTGACATGCGCCCAACGACGGTTGCTCTTGACGCGGGTTGTCTCCATCCGTTCAATCAGGCGATCTGTCATCTGTGTGACGTGCTGGTTCTGGATCGTATGATCGCGGCGTGTCACGGGTTCGTAATTGCGATCCATGACCTGCGAGATAATCAACGCGGCGCGATCAATCACCTGTGTATCGAACGTCCACAATCCATCATAACGCCGTCCGCCTGTGACCTCATCGCGTCCGTCTGTTTCCTGTGTACTGAGCAGCGTCCAGAACTCTGGCGAATCGACTAGCAAGAACCACTCCTGCGCCAGGGCGGATCCCGCTTCAAGTTCAATAAATTCAATGCCGGGGATGGAGGGCGGTTTGACATCCGCAATCCCAAACACAAAGACACGCCGTGCGACAGCGCCGAGTTTTTGATAATGACGCATTTGATCGGGGAAGCGCGAAAACCGCTGGAAGCCCGCATAGAAATCAATCGGCAGCTTTTTATCAATCACCTCCTGTTCGATGAGATGGCTGATGGTATTCATCATCGGAACCGTGTTGATCACACGAAGATTCTGATACTGCGTTGCAATTGAACGATAAATCGATAGATTCATAGCGATTAAAACTCCCGAATTACGAATACTTTCATTCTAATAGAGAAGGCGGTTTTTTTATAACGTATTTCTTAACGAGGAATAAACAATATTTTTGTCTATTCACTATTTTACCATAAGAGTTTGGGGGGGGCTTTGTGTTCCTCAAGAGCATCATTTACCATATAGACATGATGTACCCTTGCTCTATTGGCTATACATTACCCACATCTTTGGTGGGGAGATGAAAAACAGACCAGGCCAGAACAAAGTCCTGAAGGCGGGCCCACCCTCGCCACAGGACTTTGACGCCCGGTTCGCCATCGTTTTTACGCCCTAAGAAGCCGCCCAGTTGCCCAGGCCGTCGAACGCTTGCAACGGGGGGATCATACCGTCAGTCTGGATGAAATGACGGGTATTCAAGCCCGCGAACGCACGGCCCCAACAAAACCCGCTCGCCCCGGCTTGGTCGAACGGCGTGAGTTTGAGTATATTCGACATGGTACGCAAACCTTGATCGCCAATTTTGAAGTGG
>DAOTUR010000450.1:0-3095 GCA_034436915.1 Anaerolineae bacterium | reverse complement strand
GCTTTGATATTGTGACAGCGCTCGGCAAAGTCACGGCATCGCACAAACATCTCAAGACACTTCACCACTCTGACGGCTATACCTACCAGAAAGGACAAGGCGCTATCCCTCCCCATGCCTAAAGGCAGGGGTGTCCCGCGCCGATTCGATGAACAAACGTAAAAACGATTTTCTTGATCACAGCACGCCGCGTTGGGTGTGGTTGCTCGCTCCGGTGCTGCTGATCGTGATGGGCGCAATGGGCGTCGTGCTCGGCCAGCGTCTCGCCCGCCAGAATATCTATGTGATCGATGGGGCGGCGACGGCCACTCTGATTGCACCCGCGACACCTGTGCCGAATGGCGCGATTGTTGTGAAACGCCCCGGACGTGTCACAATGGATGTGGTATTCGTGCTGGATACGACGGGCAGTATGGATGACGAACTCGCCCAACTGCAAAACAACATCCTGTATGTGGCGGGCGAAGTCGCCAAGTGGCAGGACATCGATGTCAATTATGGGCTGGTCGCCTATAAAGATCAGGGCGATGAATATGTGGCTCAGGTCTACCCTTTCACTGCGAATGCGCCTCAGTTCCAGGCCAATCTGATGCAGCTCTCAGCGGGCGGCGGCGGCGATACGCCGGAAGACATGGCGGCGGCGTTCGATGCGGCCCTGCATAATCTTGAATGGCGCAGCAGTATCAAGCTGATCTTCGTCGTGACGGATGCCTCGGCCCAGTTGTACGGCGGCTTTAGCTATATGGATGGCATCAAGGAGGCGGCCCAGCGCGGCATCAAGATTCATACGCTGGCGTCCAGCGGCCTCGATCCGGTGGGCGAGTATATGCTGCGTCAAGCCTCGCAGATCACGATGGGCCGCTTCATCTTCCTCACCTATGATCAGGCCGCACCTGTTCCGGCAGCCCCCGGCGATAGTCGGCCTGATTTGAACGTGGGTGAGGCAAAAGATCAGCAAGGCGTGGGCGAATACACGGTTGAGCAACTTCCGCAGCTCGTCCTGCGCCTGATCCGCGAAGAAGTGGCCTTTGCCGTGCCTATGCAGCCGTAAACCGAGTTTTACCCTCACCCCAACCCCTCTCCCACTGCATGGGAGAGGGGTCGGGGTGAGGGGTCAATACTAAGACAATAATTCTTGATATTGTCTTAAGGATCGGTCTGTGCAGACCGATCCTTTTTTGTTGCAAAAGACTCTCTGCGGCATCAACCGGGCACAAACTTTATGCTCGGACTAGGAACAAAACCCTATCATCTTCTGTACAAGAGACGATTTAGAGTTGTGCTATATTTAGGTTGCCGTCAAAGCTTATCGTTTAAGGGCCGGCCCATGCATCGCACAAGTCAACGAGTACTGCGAATTCTCGACGGATCACCGGGCGCACTGGGCGGTTACCAGCGCGGCCAGAGTCTTGTCGAACTTCTATTGATTACACCTTTGCTCATCATCATGGTGGCAGGGATCATCGAAATTGGCTGGTACGCCAACCATGTCTTGATTCTGCTAGAAGTGTCCCGCGTCGGGGCACGGCAGGCCACGCTCTTTACGGGCGAAAACGGCTACCAGAGTTGGAACAATGCAGGTTCCATTCATCCCATTGCCTATAAATTCACCAATGGGTTTAACACTGCCAGCACCAGTATGGATGATTTTCCCGGCACAACGGGAGCACTGTACGCGATTGGGTCGCCCGCAGGCGTCCCGCCGATTGAGAGCGCCAATGCCCGTGACTGCTCCAAATCGGGACAAGGCTTCTACAGTTCCGTCGCATGCACCATGATCAACTCGCTTGATCCGCTCACAATGAAGGGCCGTTCCCCGACCAGCAGCGATATCATTGCGAAGCGTATTCGCCAGGATTATGGCACACCCACCCTCATCGGGCTTGAAAATCAGGGCGGACGCCTGTGGTTCACGTATAAATACACTGAGCTGTATCCCTACCCCGACGATATTGTGGTGTCGGTCTTTTCGCTGCAAGCCATCAACAACGTCGCCAATCGGGATGATCCAGCCCTCAATCTCAAGAGTGATCCCACCACCTATGCCCGTTCCTATAACTTTGGCGCACGTTTCCCACGCGGGTATCAGGTTGTTGTCGTAGGGCGCTACCCCACCAATGCCAATGAGTGCAATGTGACGTTCACGCCTACGCTTGGGCCATCCGCCAATCCCTCCACAACGCAGTTGGCGCTCGCTGAGAATTATCTCCAGCGCGTGATCACACTTGGTGGAGCCGATTACGATTACGGTCAGCGCAGTTGGGAGTCGGGCACCACGCTCTCGAATATGACCGCCCCCAGCAAGATCATCGGCACATTCCAGACGGGCCTGTATAACGCGGCTGACCCCACGACCTATAAGTTCCGCGACCCGTTCGATTACTACATTGTGAACGACAAGCAGGATCTTGACGCTGCCTCAAAGCCGCTTGAACTCGCGGGCGTCGATGTCGGGGCGGAATATCAGCGCGGGTTTGTGTACACGGGCCAGCATGTCGTAAACAGCATCCTCAACCAGAACACGGGACTCCAGTTGTTCTGTATTGGATCAGAGTGGTCGGATCAGCGCGTGCAGGATACGGTCAATTCGCCCGCATTCCTGCAAAAGGGCGTTAATATGCCACCGAATGGTGATCCGAACGATCCAGGCGCTGCGGCTTGGCAGGCAGGTGTGGGCAATGTATCGGCCTACAACGAGTGGCAGGCCCGCGCTAAGTTCCTCCCCAGCCAGGGCGCTGTGCTGGTCGAGATGTTCTGGCGGCATGATATTCTGCTGGACTTCCCGCTGATGGCTCCGATCACGCGCCTGATGGAAGGGGCTGGTGGCCCTAACAATATCGTTATCTCGGTCTGGGCGGTCTTCCCGCTTCCAAGTGCCGAACCCAATATGAACTTCGGCTTCCCACCCAGCCCTTGAGTGATTGAGGTGACACGGTAAGCATCCCCATCCCTGAAGGGAGGGGCTTTTAGCCCCAATGCTTACCAGACTTGGCCCGCAAGGGCTCCGTTAGAGACGAATAGATAGGCACTTCGGGATGCCTCACCAGTTCCGAACTCTGCGGTGAACGATTAAACAGGCGGCTTGGGAGCCAACC
>DAOTUR010000449.1:0-3147 GCA_034436915.1 Anaerolineae bacterium | reverse complement strand
ATTAAATAATAAATATCTCTCCATGTTTTCCATTGACCTAAATTATTGACCAGATAATCAAGCACAAGAGTTAACAAAGGATGAAGTGATGCCTAAAAACCAGCCTGAGTAGTTACCATCCGGTTCAACCATCGCCATCAGATCCGGATTGGGATTCATGACGAGGCTGAACAGTAAGACATGATCGCTGTGCAGGGCTTCACACTGCTTGGCAATTTCCGCCACGGAGCCACCCATGCCGTGATCGATCCAGCGCTCCCGACCCGCCACATGCCTCGCTTTTCCTCCCGACTTTCCCTATAAGTCAGGTATTTCAACAGGCTCTTGGCCTGTTTCGTGCCATCCGCCGAGGGCTTCTTGTACTGCACATTGGCGACGCACATCTGCTTGCGATCCATCTACGCCTCGCGTTTCCGTGTTACCCGCTCGATAAAGCCGTTCAGCATCATGGTCAGGGTGTCGATTTTGGCATCGAGCGTGTCTACCTTCTTTTCAACGCCTTTGGCAATCGCCCGCCGTGATCCGGGCAGATCCTCCTGGGCGGCGAGATAGAAGTTCACGGCATCGCGCAGCAGGTCGTTCTTGCTGACAAACATTCCCACGCGGCTGCGGACATTGCGTAGTTCGGTCAAGCGGCGCATCTGATCCGGCGTAAGATTGAGCGTCAGGCGTTCGCTGTACGGATTGGGTTTCTTTTTCACTCCGCTTGTCCTTCCTCTGTATGAGCGGCTTGAATGACTTCGCGGAATCCGGCACTGGGACGAAAGCGCACGTAGACCCTCTTCAAGGTTCTGGGTGCCGCCGATCCGTGTTTCTGCTGAAGCTGCTGACGGATCGCCCCGCCAATCTTTACGTCCTGCACATCGATCATGAGCTTGCCCAGATTCCCGATGGTGACGGTCTGACCCGGCTGTAAGAGGGTCTTACACCACAGTTCTGTCATGACCTCCAGCACCTCGGCGATGTCGCGCCGTTTCAAACGCGGCAGACGTTTGCTGATTTCGCGGACTGTCTTACTGTGGTTCATCAGCTCTCCTTCATAAATGAGCGATATGCATGTTTTTGAGGCACACCATGCTGGGGTGTGCAGTGTCGGCGCGATGGATCGGGCCGAGAGATGTGGCGGCACTTGTGCACCGCCGCATCTCCGCAGCGGACGCAGGCCGCTGCATCAGGCTCTCTGCCGCCTGAAGAGCCAGCTGATTTAGCTGGCTTCTGACCCCCGATATGTCTTCTCCATATCGAAGAGATTCTCAGGGGGTCAGAGGTAGTGGCAGCGCCTCGACGCTGCCCAGTAAGACAGGCGACGGTCTTACATTTGATAGGCATTACCATGCCGCCTTCTTCATGCGCTTTTCCCGTCGTCGCGCCTCGTCCTCAGAGACATCATTGGTCTGTAAGACAGCCTGAGCTTGGCCTGTCATAGCGACTCCTCCGACAGAAACCACATGCTGAATCACTCGCTCAACATACCCTGGGAGATCCAGCAGCGCGGCTCGCATCCACGCGGCGTCATCACAGACCTGGGTAAAACGGTTTGGATCGAAGGCCTGTGGAATGTTCCTGGGCAGCATAGGGCGATAGCCGCCGCGATTGCGTTCGATGTAGTCACGCATCATGTCCTTCATCACCGCGTTGCGGCTGCCTCTGGGAATGTGATTCCACCAGGCAATCAAATCTGTGTCCTCGGTATAGGTCATTTTGACCGTTGCTGTGGCGCGTTTCTGCTTCGCCATCTTTTGAGCTCCTTTGAGTGGTGTCGCCCTCAGTCCGAATCACGTCCGAACGAGACCGACACCGTTTGTCTTACTGACGGGCGATAAACCGAGCGTAGTTCAGATAGCCACGCGCATTCGCGAGCTGCGCATCCTGGACAAGCACCGTTTGCGGATACGCGTTTTTGATATCGTTGATGACCAGCTGGGCACCACCACCTGACAGATAGACCACATCCACCGTCGTGCCGCGCTGCCACTTCTCACTCAACAAATTGAGGGTCGCACTGCGCAGGGGAGCCAGCGCTTCTTCAACCACATCGTGATACACAATGGGCTGACCATTGGCATGAAAGACGCCCGTTCTCAAAACTTCCTCGATGATCTTGAACGGCATCTTCTCCCGGTAATCCCGTTCAAGGGCTGCCGAGATCCGCTCCTGGGCCGTATAGACACCGCTCTCAACACTGCCACTTTCCGCGTCCACGAATTCCCCTTCGTCATCCAACGCCAGATCCACCGTGTACGTCCCAACATCACACACGCCTGTTCTCCGATAGGTGTGCTGATGGTTGATCTCTCCTTTCTCGGTCAACGTGTTCGCGTAAATACTGCCGTAGGGTTGTGGCATGACCATCACTTCTGACACGTTGGCAATCACCTCTGCTGTATCTGTCTTGATGAGGTGCTGACCCAACAACGACGCCTTCAACTCCGCCGCATCCCGCATGTGATCGGTCGGTAATCCGGTGGCGATTCGCAGATGGACGATGTCGCGGTTCCACATGCCTTGCATGACTTTGCCAATCGCCGCTTTCGCCAACCGTAACCGGAAGGCATTGCCCATCGTGCTTTCATTAGCCGTGCGACCGCGCAACCGCAGAAGTTCACCGGGCGGGAGCTGCGCCAACGCCAGATCGCCAACAAACCAATCGCCTTCGTTATCCGTGATCTGATCGCCGGGATGCCGCTTGGCAATCTCCTCCTGTTGAAATTTCATCTCACGGGCATGACCCATGACGGACGGGAACATCACAACCTGTTCAGTCGTGATCGCTTTGACAACGCCATAGCCGATGTCTAATCCCATCGTCACAGCGCTGCCCGGTAGGGTGGGTTGCTTCATGTTGCGTTTACTCATGACACGTCTCCTTATGAAGACAACAAAAATCCAGCGTCCTACGCGTTATTGCGTGGATCACTGGCTTTCGGACGAACAAGGGTGGAAGGTAAATAGCGCTCGACGGCGCGGGCGACATCGCCTAAATCAAAGGCTGCCGCAGGAGTTTGTTGAGTTGGAGCTGAACCAATCCCCTTGTGTGCCACAATGGGTGAAACAACTTCGCTTAAAAGATTAGAATAGAAATAGAGGGCGGAGATGAGGATCAGGACCATGTTTCACAAGACTAACGGCAGTCCCGAAGTGCCACCG
>DAOTUR010000448.1:0-1736 GCA_034436915.1 Anaerolineae bacterium | reverse complement strand
TGTTCAGTACGCTCACATACATCATCTGCGAGATACTGAGGCGAAAGTCGTTCATCCCTTGATAGAGACTGGGGCCAAGCGTGAAAAAGAGCATTCCTGCTGCATACCACAGGATGGCGTTGCGCGGATTGACCACATCCAACCGCACAAAGGCCGCCACGAGATAGGTGATGCCCAGAACCAACAGCGCGACCACGAACACATAGCCGACGGCCACGCGCAAACTGTCATTGGTCTGAGCAATGAGCGGCATGAAGGCATTCTCAATCAGCCACTGATTGATGAGTTTGACGGTAAAGCCGCCCATGAGGAGCGCCTTTTGCACGCTCCAATGGATTCCAGCCATCACCACAATGAGGCTGTACTGCACCTCCTCCAGCATCCGCGCAAAATCGGGCATGAAAACTCCTGTTTAATCCGCGATATCACCAACACACAAGGGATTGGCCTGATTGATCCAAGTGATTTGATTCCTACCCGCCTCATCCAGCCGAAACGCCAAGCGTCGCATGCTGCCCACGGGTCCATAGGCCGCAAGCCGATACACGCGAGTCGTCCCCGGCAGCAGCGGATCATAATTTTCCTGCGTAAAGCCTGCTGCTTTCATGGCCTTGTCTGTTGGCAACCATGATCCATCGAGATCGCCACTGGCAGTGCGAATCTGTGTGATCATCGCCTGGGCCACAGGAATCGTTTCATAAGTCGTGGTTCCCAGATTTTTGATTTCCAGCGACCAGACATAGAGAGTGCGCGGCAGTGCAGGCTGACTCTGAATGCTTTGCAAACGAAAACGCAGGCGGAGAGGTGCATTGGGCTGACCGATAAACACAGCGTCACCCCGGTAGAAATCCTGCGGCGGAAAAAGGCGATACGGCGTAGACGTTGGGATCAGCGTTGGAATCACGATGGGCGTCCCTGGCCCAACGGTGATCGGAAATGCTGTCGGAGGAAGGCGTGTTGGGCAGAGATAGGAGGCCGTCTCAGTCACGATCGTCCCGCATGCCAGCAGACAAAGCGTCAGAACTAAAGGTGTGATCAAAAGCCCAATAGAACGTCTCAGGATGGCATAATTGCATTGAACGCTCACACGTTTTCCTTTCAATCAAGTCTTCCAGCGTCATACGGTGTACTATGTCAAAAGACCAACACGAGAAGGCCTTCCATGCAAATACGCAAGCGATCTCCTGCCACGATGACGTTATCTCTTCTCCTGATGCTAGCCACTGCCCTCGGTGTCGGGATTGCCCGGTTTCTCTTCTGGCAGTATCGATCAGGTCTTCGTGGGCCCATGGGTTTACTGGGCATTCCTCTGGTGTTGTGCCCCTTCATCACGCTTGTCGGATTGTTTGTGGGTCTATGCGCCTTTTTAGTCGGGTGGTCGCTCTATCAATCCAAAAGCGTGCTGCCAACACTCGTTCTTGCTCTTGGGATATTTCTGGTCTTTCAAATTCCTCTTCCGCCTACTCCCCCGACACCTGAAACGCTCTACTTCTGGGCTCATCGTGCCGATTATGAGGCCGTTGTCGAGTTAGCAAAGCAAAATGAACTCACAGAGTCAGATTGTCAGGATGGCTATAGCTCATTGCAGCAACTCAGTCATGTCTCAGCCGAGCATTGTCTGGTCCTCTTTCATGATGAAAAGAGTGGCTTGCAGTTACAGTTCTATCCGCTGGAAGGGTTTTATCACTCCATTCACTACACCGAATTCGCAACAGGCTCTGATCTCTGTGTTTATG
>DAOTUR010000447.1:0-5167 GCA_034436915.1 Anaerolineae bacterium | reverse complement strand
ACATATCCTTAAGTTGCTGTCTATGGGGCACGATGCATCGTGCCCCTACGGAAAACGCTCTCCAAAACATGCGTTTAATACGGTAAATCCATTACGTTCCGCATTATCAAACGGCTTCTTAAACCTAACGAAGATTATTCTTTTTTACCAAAACTGCCAAAGTTCATTGGGCGCAGCGTGCTGCGCCCCTACAATGGGATATTAACACGCTCTACGTCGCCTTGTCTGTCAGTTTTTTGAGGATGCTGAACCAGAACGGCGCACCCTGGGCAATAGCGATCACCGTCAGGAACAGGCCG
This sequence comes from Anaerolineae bacterium, assembly GCA_034436915.1. Classification (GTDB taxonomy): domain Bacteria; phylum Chloroflexota; class Anaerolineae; order Aggregatilineales; family Phototrophicaceae; genus JALHOR01. The sequence continues at coordinate 4,868 of DAOTUR010000447.1, read as the reverse complement.
ATCAATTTTGCCAGCACCATGCCCTGCCAACTGGCATTATGGCCGGGGATAAAATTCCAGATGTTATTAGCATCGCTGAAGAGCGCCGCATTCGTCGAGTCGCTCTCATCCAGCGCACTCAGATCGAGGTAGCGCCAGCCAAGCGGCACGCGCAGATCAAGCAGGCTGGTGAGCGTTTTGTACGCCGCCTGTCCATTCTTCTGCACCGTTGTCAGCGGCGTTGTGGTTGGTGTGGGCGTAGGGGCGGTTTGTGCGCCTGCGCCCGGCGTAGCAGTGGCATCGGGGCCTGTGAGCGAATCGTTGGTCGTCGCATTGGCCTCTTCCACCTGCTGCTGAAAGACCGTCGTATCAGCACGGCGAGCGGTGTCGGATACCAACTGACGCAGCGCCGGATCATCCCACAGGGTGCGGGCGATATTCACACTGTCGACATTCATGACCACTGCGATGATGATGCCGATGATGATGGAAATGGTCATCATCGCGCTTTTAAAGCGTTCGGTGGCGCGGGCCATGCCCTCATCAAACCAGTTCGCCAACTGCTGCTCGGCCTCATCCAAGGTCTTGGAAGTGGAGAGCACCGTATCCAGCGCTGTGCGGAGATAAATATTTTTGACATTCCGCAGGCCCGCCATGAGCGAGATGATGCTGTTCGGCTCCAATCCCAGGCGGCCAATTTCGTCGTCAATCTGGTCGAGCGCTTCGGTCAGCGCTTCACGATAGGCTGGCTCCTGCATCTCGGTAATGGCAGTGCGAAGCTCTTGCAGCCCTTCGCCGTTGTTGACGAGCTGATTGACGAGCACCCGCAGCTTGCGCCGATCCTGGTTGGCGGGCATCCCATCAATGATGTTGAACATCGCGCCAAATAACTCATTATCCGAATTGACACGGACAAGACTAATCAGCACATTGACGAACGTCTGGGCATTGATCCATTCCGTATAATGGAGTCGTCCCTGCGCGATCTTTTCGGCCTGTTCATCGGTCAGGCGCTGCTGCGGTACGGTCATATCGCCCTGGACGAGACGAATGAGCGGATGTGTGAGCACTTTGGCTCGCAGCATCGGATCAATCACCAATTTGTTGATTCCATCGCGCAGATAATGGGCGCGAAGACGGAACACACTTGCCAGCACGCTGTTGATCTGTGTGACAAGAATGCTCAAAAGGCTGTAAATAAAGACCAGTCCAAGAATAACTTCAAAAATAGCTGAATCGAGCATCCTTTTCGCTCCTCCGTGTGTCTTTAAGGGATGTAAGATCATAATTGTACACCCTACCCCCATCACCGCCCAAAAATCAGTTATGCTTGAGATAGAAAGGAACGGCTTATGCTCATCACGCACATTCGTCAGCTTACGCCCGACACATTGACAGCCATTTTTCAACACAATGGCATCCTCGAACAGGGGGCCTCCGTCAGCGATCTGCGCGTGCAGGAGACCCGCCCGACCACCTCCGGCCAGATCCATTTCCTGCGCCTCACCTATCGGGATTACCGCTCTCTCAAGCGTGCGCCGATCCGCATCTTCGTGAAGATCACACGCCCCGGCCTGACAGCCGCAGAACGCGAGGCCACGTTTTATGAGCATGTCGCGCCGGAGATGCAAGCCCGCTACGGCGCTGCCGATCTGGTGTTCCCGATCTGCTACGACAGCTATTATGATGAGACGACACAGCAGGCCCATTTTTTGCTCGAAGACCTGTCCGATGGCTTTAAGATCGCCACCAACGGGCAGCCGCCCTCCAAAATCCATCACGAGAAGATGATGGAGCGCCTCGCCACCTTTCACGCCTTCTGGTGGGGCCATCCTGATCTCAAGACCTACACGCCGCCCTATGACGATACAGTGCTCGATAACTTGCTGATCCAGTATCAAGCGGCCTTTGAGCGCTTTCGCCCGGTGATGCAGCACAAAATCAACTCGACGCATCTGCCACTGTTGGAAAAGATTGTGACCCATCTGCCGCCGCGCCGCCGCGAGACGATGCTGGCGGGCCTGAATCTGACATTGGTACACCGCGATCCCCAGCCCGACAACTTTCTCTACAGCTTCAACAATGTCAAACTCATCGATTGGCAGAACTGGCGCACGGACATGGGGCTGGATGATATCGCCTACCTGATCGCCTGCCACTTTCCCGATTCGGTGCAGCGGCTGGAGACAAAACCCCTGCTCCAGCGCTACTACACCACGCTGCAAAAGGCCAATATCCAGGACTACAGTTGGGAGGACTGCCAGTATGATTATCTGGCATCGCTGGCCCGCTGTGCCGCCTTCCTGCTCGTCGCGTGGACGCCAGAGCGCCCGGATTGGACGAAAGGACAGCGAGCGCTCAAAGCCTTCGAGGAGATGGGCGGGGCAAAAATCTTTTCCGCCTAAGATTTCGCGGGGATTGAGCGTCTGATAGATGCAATCATCCTGCCTTATAATTAGGGCAGATATAAATATTGGGATCGTAGGGGCGACCCATGGGTCGCCCCTACATTGATGGTCAAGAATTATAAAGGCGGGTTCGATGACCGAGATATTTATGCGACTCGCCAATTGTTATCCTTCTCAATCCCCATTCAGAGAGACACCAAATGACCCTGCATATCATCGGCCTCGGCCCCGGACACATTGACGATTTGACGATGAAGGCGCTTCGCACGCTCGAACGCGCCCCAACGGTGCTGCTGCGGACATCGCGCCACCCCTGCGTGGCGGATTTGCCCGCCGCGATCCAGTGGGAGAGCTTTGACAGCATCTATGAGACGCACACCGCCTATGAGACGATTTACGGCACGATCACGCAGCGCGTTCTGGAGGCCGCCGCAAAAGGCGATGTGGCCTATGCTGTGCCGGGCGATCCGCTGGTGGGCGAATCGACCACAACCCGCTTGCTCGCCGCCGCCAAAGAGCACAACATCGCTGTCGAGATCATTAACGGCATCAGTTTCATTGAGCCAATGCTCAAGGCGCTGGGCATTGATGCGCTGGATGGCCTGCAAATCGTGGATGGCCTGACGCTGGTCGAGATGCATCATCCGCCGCTCAATCCCGATCTGCCATCGTTCATCGCACAGGTCTACAGCCGCGATGTCGCCTCCAACATCAAGCTCACGCTGATGAATCAATATCCTGATAGCTTCCCCGTGACACTGATTCACAGTGCAGGCACGGGCGAAGCCGTCGTGGAGCATGTGCCTCTGTTTGAGATGGATCGCAGTACGCAGATCAATCATTTGACCTCGATGTATCTGCCCGCACCCGATCCATACACCAGCTTCGAGGCGTTTCAGGAGATTATCGCTCATCTGCGTGCGCCGGAGGGCTGTCCCTGGGATCAAAAGCAGACGCATGAATCGCTGCGCCGCTACCTGGTTGAAGAGACGTATGAAGTCCTGGAAGCGATTGACAATCAGCAGTGGGATGAGTTGGCGGGCGAATTGGGCGATCTGCTGCTGCAAATTGTGCTGCATACGCAGATTGCCACCGATGACAGCGAATTCCAGATGCGCGATGTGCTGCGCCATGTCAGCACCAAGATGATTCGGCGTCACCCGCATGTGTGGGGCGATGTGAATGTCGATGGGGATGCGGATCGCGTCGTCGGCAACTGGGAGGAGATCAAGAAGACCGAGCGAGCCGAACAGCCCAAAAAGCATGAGTCGCTGCTGGATGGTGCGCCCAAAGAACTGCCCGCCCTGATGGTGGCGTATCACTACACCGCCAAAGCCGCCAAAGTGGGGTTTGATTGGCCGACGATGGCCGGTATGGAGGACAAGGTGCGCGAAGAGGTCGAGGAAATTCTCACGGCCACCGATGACGATCATAAAATCGAGGAAATTGGCGATTTGATCCTCGTTCTCGTCAACTGGCTGCGCTGGCTCAAGGTCGATGATCCTGAGAGTCTTGTGCGCTCCACCAACGAGAAATTCGCCCGCCGCTTCCGCTTCATCGAGAAGAATGCCATCCGTCCGCTGCCTGAGATGCGCCTTGAGGAGATGGATGCGCTGTGGGACGAGGCCAAGCGCCAGGGCTTGTAGTACAGCATTTTCATTTGAGGTGGGATTATCGTAGGGGCGACCCATGGGTCGCCCGTGTTGAAAAACCTGCGTTTTGGGCGCGATATATCACGCTGTTCTCTAACCGATCAGCACGCTGCGCCCCTACGCCAATCCCACCTCAACTCGCAATACGGCCTATAATCCCTTCTTATCACGGTATTACGAATTTAATATATTTTTCTTATCTTCTTCTGATAAATAATACAGTATGTTGTTCATATTCTTCTCAATGTTAATCTGTGAAAGATGTTTATATGCCCCCTGACATCGTATGGTACAACGCAGAACAGACAGCTTTCACCGTCTGCTATGAGTCAGGGTGGACATGGGAGGAGCATCATGCCCTGCTTCATGAGATCAATCGCCTGCGCGATGAACACCATCTCGCCTTAAGAGCCTGTCTGTTCGATCTACGCGGCACAACCTTTCCATTTGACTCGCCCGTCGGCCCGCATTATCGTGATCCGCGTGAAGGCGTGCTTGTGGTTGTGGTGATCGACAACCTCTTCACCCGTACAGTAGGTCATCTGGCGATTCGCGCACGCGGTCATCAGGATCGGATACAGATCGTCAGCACGCTAGAAGAAGGCAAAGCGCTCCTCGATAAAAAACTTGCCAGTGTGCCCGCTGCTACCGCCAGCCGAATGACACGTCCTTAATCCCCTCTTTCCACCGCACACAGCAGCCATTCTCTAAGCTCGACTTTGCACATCTCAATAGAACTCGCTCCGATCCATTCGTATTGAGTTCAAAACATAAGCCGTATTTTTCGCATCTGTTGAGATGGCAGTGATATGCGAAAAGTCTGATAGGT
>DAOTUR010000446.1:0-9514 GCA_034436915.1 Anaerolineae bacterium | reverse complement strand
GGCCCTTTTTTAGACCGAGACTGACGGTTTCACCCGTTCAGATGCTTTTTTAGGGTGATTTTTTGCCATGTTGTCCGGTGTTACCGAGTAACTGGCATTAAAGTCAGCGGATGGAAGAAGAGGCTGATAGGTTTTGAGAGTCTTTTAGCTCAGATGTACGATGTCTCAGGGCCAATTCCATTTCCGCTGATCGAGCCAAGTCATTTGGTGCTGCTTGGCTCTCCTATGAGTATGGCAGGCTCAAAGAGCATTTGTCAAAGAGCCAAAGTCCAGAAGCCCCATAAATGGGGCTCATGGCGAGAGAGCAGGCGCGTTTGTAGCCCCGTTTACGGGGCTTCGTAATCCCCAGACAGACGGCTTTAGCCTCTGGTGAGAGCGGATGCCGCGTGCTGATCAGATGTCCCCTATCCTTAAGTTGGTGTCTATGGGGCGATCCATGGGTCGCCCCTACAAAAACGTTTTCCCGTAGGGACACGGCCGGCCGTGTCCCTACAACATCTTTATTCCGGTTTCGACAGAAGCAGTTCATGCATACGGCGCTGGCTCTGCTCGAAGTCGCTCTTCTCGGCAGCCTGCTCAAACGGCAGAATGAACCAGAAGGCTGTTCCTACACCCGGCGTTGACTCCACCATCAGCTCTGCGCCATGCTCACGCACGAGATACTGTGAGATCGGCATTCCGAGACCTGTGCCTTCAATATTGCTCTCTTTGGCCTCCTGCGTGCGCTCAAAGGCCGCAAACAGCTTGTCCATCTCATGAGCCGGGATGCCAATTCCGGTATCCTTGACGCGGAATTCGATGCCCGTCTCAACCTTGCGAACCGTGAAGGTAATGCTGCCTTTTTTGGTGAATTTGACCGCATTCGTCAGGAGATTCGTCAGCACCTGACGAATGCGCCGTGAATCCATCGGGATGACGGGCAGCCCATCTTCAATATCAACGATGAGATCGACTTTTTCATCAGTCGGGTCAAACTTATCGATGAAGGCATAAATATTGTCAACTGTATCATCGAGCAGGGGGTAAACCTCGGCGGGCTGCATGAACAACTGCATCTCACCTGCGTCGATCTTGCTCACATCCAGCAGATCATTGATCAGATAGAGCAGATGCTCGGCGCTGCGAATAGTCTGATTCAAGCGGCTGACCTGCTCCTCACCGACCTCACCAAACGCGCCAATCTTCATGAAATCCATGTTGTTGATGATGAGATTGAGCGGGGTACGCAGCTCGTGCGTCACGCTGGCGAGAAAGCGCGTCTTCACCTGATTGGCGCGGGCCGCATCTTCGCCCGCCTCGTTCATTTTAACGAACAACTGGGCATTGCGGACACTGGGCGACACAAGGTTGGCAAACAGGGTGAGCAGACGCTCATCACGCTCTGTGAAGGGTTCAGCGTCTTCAAGCCGCCCCACGATCACTGCGCCAATCGCCCGCCCGACGAACATCAACGGCACGCTCATCACGCGAATAAACGGCATCTTGTCTGACACGGCGATGCGGCGGCGCGGATAGATACGGTAATCGTCAAGGCGGATCGGTTTACCAAGTTCAACCGTTTCGCCCGTGATGCCCTCACCGCGCTCCATGATGCCGCCGTTAATATCGCGTTCGCCTTCGGTTGATACTGCCAGCAGAAGCTGCTGTTTGGTTTCATTAAGCAACCAGACCGAGCTGTAAGAGGCATTGAACAGCTTCAAAAGCCGCTGCACAAAGGCATTGAGCACTGGGCGAAGCTGCGGCTCATTCACCACCAACAGCGACTCATCATAGATTTCGCGCAGTTCTTTGGCGGTGTTATCGGCGGTGCGGCGGGCGGCCTGAACCTCCTGGGTGCGCTGCTCCACGCGCTCTTCTAGCGTGCGGCTCCAGCGCGATAACTCATCGTAGCTGTGGGCAATGCTGCTCTTCATATCATCCAGCGCCCGCGCCAGCCGCCCGATCTCATCCTGCTGCACCTGATAGCCTACATGATGCCGCAGATCGCCCGACCCAATCTCCTGAGCGGCGGCCCCCAGATTTTGCAGGGGCTTGACGATGACGTTTTCAAAGTAGCGATTCATCACCCAGGTCAGAGTGAGCAGGCCCGTGAGCGCGACAAGGCCAATCGGCGCGATAATCTGCGGCGGCAGACTGGGGATTTCTGACGTAGGCCGCACGTTGATGAGGTCCCAATTTGTCTCCGGCAGAATGGAAGTCTTTACCAGCGCCTCATAGCCGTAAAAGGGTTCTTTCAGATAATAAACCTCTCCCTGGAGCGACTCTGGTTTGAGCGATTCAAGCAGCGTATCCACGCTGGCCTGCCGCTGCTGCTGGTTGGTTTCCATCTTGAGGTTATGGCGCGTGATGACCTGTCCCGTCTCATCGACCAGAAGCGTATAGCCCTCCTCAGTATCGGTCAGGATGCCGCTGTCGCTGAGAATCTGCGTAATTGCATTTTGCAGGGCGACCACAGGAATATCGAACCATGCCATGCCTTTAAAGATTGTGCCGTCAGACTGGATATGGCTGTAAGGCACAGCGAGGGTGATCGACGGACGAAGTTCGGTGTCGTATTGGGCCTTCGCCTGATAAAACCATGCCGCCTGCTGCGTATCGCGCACAGTGATCAGACGCGCATTCTTGGGCATATCCGTCTCGTAGCGGTAAATGCGCCAATCGATGTCATCCGGGTTGAGTGGATTGGGAACGTTTAAGACGGCCACCGATTCATCAGGACGCTGGATGGCAACCCGATAAATCATCGTGTCGCTGTCCTCCATCACATATTGATGGGTGAAAGAGCGCAGCGCACTCGAATCAAGAAGCTGCGGCATATTGGCAACGCTGGCGGTGTACTGACTGCCCATCTGATAAATACGAGCGATCAGGGTATCAACCAGTGTGACGGCATTTTCCTGGCGCTTCTCAAAATTGCTCAGGGCGGTGATACGCAAGGCCATATTGCCATTTGTCATGCCGACGATGCCAATCGCCGCCAGGATGAAGACATTGATGAGGACGACAATCGTAATCAAGCGCGTGCCAAGACTCGTTCCATTGGGCATAGCAGCATCCTGTGGCATGATGAATTCAGAATGATTGTAACGTAGAGACAAGCATTTTTGTCTCAAGCTTATTGATTTCGCATCACTAAACAACCGTGTTCTAACGATCTTATGCTATCATGACATTCAAAATGGTCATTCTGAGCATGTGCCGTAAGGACAACATATATGGGGTATGTATGGATCTATGATACCAGCGGGGCCGACGTTCAAATCTTCACCGAAGAAGCGCCGTGAAGCCCCGCGCTTTAGCGATGGGGAAGTTAGCGGAGCAAACAACGAATGCGGCGGTCAACATCGGACGCCGGGCGGCGGTCATTCCGCCATACGCGGTGTGTGTTTTGGGTTTCAATCCCGCCATAACTGCAAGCCCCCGCCTTTAGGCGTGGGGTATCTGACAATGGAACGCAGCTTTTCTGTGGATGATCTGATCGAAGACCTGACGCTGGGGATGCGCCGCCGTCAGGAGGGGGTGTATCGTGCAGTGCTGGACACGCGCAAGCAGGTGTATACCACCGACGAATTGATCTCCTTCATGCATATTTTCACGCCTCTCACAGGCGCTTTCGCAGAGGCCGCAACCTACCGTATTGCCCTGGTGTATGAGGATATGCGGCCCAAATACGCCCAGAATGCCGCTACGTTCAGCAGCAATGCGCTGGAGGCGGCCAAACGCCTCGCGCAGCGTGAGCAGACCTCACAGAATGCGGCGCTCACCGCCATTAACAGCCTGCTCGGAGGCATGAGCCTGTATCAGGCCCTGAATGCGGAACGGCTGCGGCGTCAGCACCCGATTGCCCAGAATGCCTCGATTCGTCTGCATGTCGATCTGGATCAAGCGCTCGATTGGGTGCGCTCAACGGGAGAGAGTGAATAACACCCCCCGCGTCAACCCCTCCCCGGCCCTCCCCACTTCGTAGGGAGGGAGCAAGAACACGATGAAAAGCTATAGAGGGGCGTTTTTGTAGGGGCAATAAACCCCTCACCCCCGGCCCCTCTCCCACTGCATGGCTAGAGGGGAGCACGATAAATCCAGTATGCTGCGCCCCTACGGAGGATTGGCGTTATCAGCCCAACCAGCCGCGAATAATCGCCGCATCCATGCTGCCGCCGCTCAGGACAAGCACGATATTTTTGGCGGGTGGCAGTTCTGAGGCATGGAACATCAGCGCCGCCAACGGCAGCACGCCCGATGGCTCAATCACGAGACGCTCTTGCAGCAGCAAACGCCGCCCCGCCGCCGTGATCTCCTCTTCTTCCACCGTGATGATATCCTTCACAAACTCGCGTATATGAGCAAAGGTAATGTCGCCTACATGCAGCGTGCGGACGCCATCGGCTTGTGAGCGAAACACCTGCTCGGCGGTTAGCTCGACAATCTGGCCGCTGTGCAGCGATTGACGCGCATCATCCGCCAATGATGGCTCGACGCCGATGATGTTGGCCTGCGGACGCAGTGCCTTGACCGCCGCCGCCACGCCGGAGATCAATCCGCCGCCGCCGACAGGCGTCAGGATCAGATCGACCTCCGGCAGCGCAGCCACAATCTCCAGGCCAATTGTCCCCTGTCCGGCAATCGTCTCGTGATAATTGAAGGGCGGGATCAGCGTCAGCGCCCGTGTTTTTTGAATTTCAGCAGCGACCTCTTCGCGTTTTTGCGTCATCGGGTCATACAGCACGACCTCCGCGCCATAGCCGCGTGTCGCCTCAATTTTGACCGCCGGGGCATTGTTGGGCATGACGATGACAGCGGCGATGCCCATGTGCCGCGCCGCGAATGCCACACCCTGGGCATGATTGCCCGACGAATACGCGATCACGCCTCTGGCGCGTACCTCTTCGGGCAGGCTGGCGATGGCGTTGTAGGCCCCGCGAATCTTGAAGGAGCCAATCGGCTGTAAACTCTCCGGTTTCAGCCACACATTCGCCTCAATCGGCAGGCCGTAGAGGGGCAGAAGCGGGATCGTATTGATGACAGGGGCAATCCGCACCTGAGCACGCTGAATCTGTTCGAGGGTGACGAGCGTCTGTTGCGACATGGTCAGTTCATCTCTCATTTTTGGATAAAATAATGAGACACACCAGAAAATCCCTGGCGCATTTCTCTCTGTTTCTCTCATCTCTAGTGTGCTCTCATATAAATTTTGGAATGAATACCATTTTAACCAATCTTTGAGTCCATTATGAACGATCCAAAACCTGACACCCTCATCACCACCTATCTTGAAATGACCGCGCCGTCTGACTTCATCCCCGCTTCTAGCGATCACCCCCTCATGCGGATTGAACGGCTGCAAGCGGTCGATATTGATTTCTATCTTTTCCTGTATCAAGGGGTTGGCGCGGCGCTGGCATGGCGGGATCGTGTGCTGATGCCCCGCGAGGAGCTGCATGATGCGTTGAGCCGCGCACAGGTCTATGTCATGTCGGTGCGGGGCATTCCAGCGGGGTATATTGAGCTTGAACGGCAGGGCGACGATGTTGAGATTGCCTATTTTGGGCTGCGGCCTGCGTATCAGGGGTTGGGCCTGGGCAAGCATCTCCTGAGCTATGGCATCGAGCAGGCCTGGGAGATGGCCCCACAGCGCGTGTATCTGCACACCTGCAATCTTGATGGCGAACACGCCATGAGCAACTATCTTAAGCGCGGTTTCAAGGTCTACAAGCAGCATGAAGAACCCATGCCGCAGCGGTATGTGTAAAGGGGTCTTTCAAAGGTAGCGACAAAAGCCCCTCCTTGCGAAGCGGGGAGGGGTTGGGGTGGGGTCAATAGGCTGCCCCTCCAAAACTGAGAGCGTCACGCAGGCTGCTCGATGTTGAAATAATGCAGGCTGGCCCGCATATCGGCCACGCTGTCCATCTCCAACACCAGCGTGAGATCGGGATTAATCGCCCGAATTTGTGGCAGCAGGCGATTGTAATCCAGTACGCTCTGCGCCCAATCAAAGCCGTGATGTTCATCCAGGATGCCGTTGTTGTTGTTCATGTGGATTTCCGACAACCAGGGCGACATGACCGTCAGCCATTCCGCGAACGGATGCGATGGCTCGGTGAACAGATGCGCGTGTCCAACATCCAGACAGGCCCGCAGGGAGGGCTGATTGACCTCGCGCAGCAAATCGGCAATGATGGTCGGATCGAACTCCCACATATTCTCCAGCAGAACCGTTACATTGTGCTGCTGGGCATATTCGGCCACTGGCGACCAGAAATCGACATTGCGCTGATGCCAGCCGACGCGATAAAACGTGTTATGCAGCGAACCGATGAAATTGGCATGGAGCACAATCTGCCTGGCCCCCAGGTCAGCCGCGATACGAATCGCCGCGCTGTAACGGGCCACGCACACCGCATTGATGCGTGGATCAGGGCTGCCGGAGACCATATCCATAAACGGGCCATGCAGGGTAATCGGGCCGGGAATGCCGCGCAGCAGGGTTTTGTACTCGGCCAGCGTTTCACGCCAGGGGCCATCCAGAATATCGGGGAAGGCGAAGGCCATGACCTCGATTCCCAGTCCTCGTTCATGGGCCACTTGCACGCACTCGTGGACGTTCTGGCGGCCCGCGCTTAACAAAAGAGTGTCGGTCATTGCGTGATGCTCATCGTGGTTTTGAGAGGACATATTGTCTAGAGTGTACACGATAAGGTGTGATGTTAGTGAAATGTTACAGTTATAAGGTGGTTGGTTTTACGTTTCACGATCCAATTTTTACGACATTTTTGCAACCTCTGTTTTTGGGCTGTCACCGCGTCAGAATATGGTACGATAACTCCTCTTTCCATCGATTTGTGAGTAATCTTCATGACCTCTCTAACCATTACATCAATTTCAGCGCCGGTACAGACTGCGCCGTTTCCGCTGATTGAAACGCTGACTCAGGCGCTGCAACAAGCGCACATCACACCGCAAGAGGGCGATGTGCTGGCGATTTCCAGCAAATATGTTGCCATCAGCGAAGGCCGCATCGTGACGCTGGATGAGGTGCAGCCGGGCGAACGAGCGCTCGAACTCGCCGCCCGCTATCACATGGACACGCGCATGGCGCAGTTGGTGGTGCAGGAGGCGGAGCATATCTTCGGCGGTATTCAGCTCGGCTATCTGCTGACATGGCGTCAGGGCGTCATCTCGCCCAATGCCGGGATTGATCGCTCCAATATTCCGGCGGGCTATGCGGTGCTGCTGCCAGAAGATGCCTATGCCTCGGCGCGGCGCATTCGGGCGGACTTGCAGGCGCATTACGGCGGGCGGCTCGGCGTGATTTTGACCGATAGCTGGCTTGTGCCGGGACGCTGGGGGACGACGGGCGTTTCTCTCGGCTCGGCGGGATTTTTGCCCGTCGAGGATGAGCGCGGCAAGCCCGATCTGTTCGGCAGCCCGATGCAGGTGACGCAGCGCGGCGTGGCGGATGCCCTCAGCGTAGCGGCCCAGGCGACGATGGGCGAACGTGACGAGGCCACGCCGCTGGTCGTGCTGCGCGGAGCCAAAATTACGCTGACGGATGAGGATATCACGGCGGAGCATGTATCAATTCCCTGGGAGATGTGTTTGTATGTCGAGTCGCTGACATTGGGTCTGCTGCCCGATGGAGCGCCCACTGAATCACTCAGCGCCCGTTTTGCCAAAAAGATGACCCCCGGAGGCTAATGATGCGCTTTGCTATCAACTATTCACCGCAGGCGGCGGCGCTGCTGGCCGAACAGCGTATCGAGATCGATCTGTATAAATGCCCGGATTGGACGGATATGGTGGCCGAGGCGCAGCAGCAGCGGCCTGTGTACATCCATTTTCCCATCGTGATCGGCCTGAACAAAGTTGCCGCGCTTGATCTGGCGGCGATTGACGGTTGGCTGACGCGCACCGACACGCCGTTTGTGAATGCCCATTTTGCGCCGTGTGCGCCGTCTTTTCCGTCGGGCGTGGATCGGGATGGCGTGATTGAGCAGTCGGTACGTGAGTTGGAGATTTTGACGCGGCACTTTGGGACGGAGCGCGTGATTCTGGAGAATGTGCCGTACTCACACTATGAAATCAAGCGGCAGATTTTGAAGCAAGGCGCGGATGCCTCTGTCCTGCGCGATGTGATTGCAGCGGCGGGATGTGGCTTATTGCTCGATGTGTCACACGCGGTCATCACCTGCGCGAATACCCAGCAGGATTATCAGACCTATCTCGACATGTTGCCCACGCATCGGCTTGGCGAACTGCATATCACAGGCATTGGCGATCATCCCGTGCTGCATGAGCGCGAAGATCATCTGCCGCTGCAAGAGGATGATTGGGCGCGGGTGGAGGCTGTGATGGGGTGCATCGAGCGCGGAGAATGGGCGCGGCCTAAAACGGTGGCGCTGGAATACGGCGGCATTGGCCCATCGTTCGAGTGGCGCTCAGAGTCAGTGGTGATCGCGGAACAGGTTCCGCGCCTGTATGCCCTGTGCCAGCATGTGGCGCAGAAGGCGTAGCAGCAGGTCACAGCGCTTTTGTGGGCGACTCATCATTGTGAGATCGGCGAGTTGGCGCAGAGTGGATGAAGCGTCGGTATACAAAAGGGCATGATACTTCATGCCCTTCGGTCAGATGTGAGAGACAACAGCCCGCGAAATCGCTAGCGGGGCATGGGTGTGAGGCCCGTCCGCATAAATGACGCAATGAGTGAATTGAGAACCATCATGTAACAGCCGCACGCCATTGCAAAGATCACCACATTGGTGATGATGTTGGCCCAGCAGCCCCTTGACCAGCTAAATTCATAATTCTGCGCCACACGTCCAATAAACCAGATCGAGCCGCCGATGGTAACAATGATGCTCACAAGACCCAGAATAGCTGACAGAGACCCTGTTGTGCTGCCGATGCTGGATGAGGCTGTGCTCATCTGTCGAATCGTCTCAGGGTTGAACAATTCGCGTACTGACATATAGATCGTGATCAGCCCAATCACGCCTGTGATGCCATAGCTGGCGACGAGCGGCAGCGATCCACGATGGATGAGGCCGCGATATGTCCCCTCACCCCCCAACATCATTGTTGAAATCACATGCATAAAAGCGTAATAGATCAGCAGGAAAACAATGTTCACAGCCGCAACAATCAGCCCATAGATGACACTCGCTACAACGCCAACGCTGGTCAGTGAGCGAAAATTCTGCACCATCAAGGTGATATCTCTGACCTGTTGAGCGGTACAGCCGTTGCAGGACGTTGACAGGGCGGCAAATCCATTGGAGAAGGCTTGGATGATCATCACCATACTGACAATCACAATACCAGCGATGACGGTGTAATACAGGGCCAGATCAATCAGCGCTGTCTCCCACGTTACCTCTTCGTTGCCGCCGGAGCCATCATTTTTGAGCTTCTCTTTGGTCTTGGCCTTGCGACTTTTTTCGTCAGAGGTCAAAAGCTGGAGGGTGCTGTTTTTGTCCAGGCCCGTCACATCCATCGCCAGGCCCATGTAGTAGGTATC
>DAOTUR010000445.1:0-1884 GCA_034436915.1 Anaerolineae bacterium | reverse complement strand
CGATGCATCGTGCCCCTACAAAAGACCAAACAGGGCGTTACGATCAAGACGATGGCTCAAAAACAGCATGATGACCCTGTTTTGAGATTACAAATTCCATTATCAAACGGCTTCTAAGTTGCTGCAAAGGGGTATCGATAGGTGATACCCCTCTATGCCTTGCATGACTTTATTTCGAGGCCATCACTTCGGCGATCACGTTCTTCAGCACCAGCGTCTTGCTTTGCAGCAGCGATGTTTCAATATCTTTTGCGGGCAGCGCAGCTTTGAGATTGGTGAAGATTTTTTGCGCCCGCTGCTCGACCATCGCAATATAATTGCGCGGATACAGCAGGATAAGACTCACGATATACAGAGAGCGTTCGTACTCGCCGCGACGGAAGCAGACATCGGCGATGCCCACGAGCGGGATCAGCGAAACGGCTGTGCCCTCTGCCTGGGCAAGGCGAAGCGCTGATTTGTAAGACTCATACGCCTCATCATAGCGGCTGTCGTGAAGATAGATCTCACCCTGCGCGATGGCCGCCAGGCTGGTGATGAACGGAACATTGAGTTCCTTCGCCAGCCGCTGGAGTTCAGCAATATCTTTGTGGGCTTCCTCAAAACGATTGCTGTAAATGCTGCCCATCGAGTGAATGCCCAGCAGTTGGGCATAGCGCAGGCGATCCCCGATTTCCTGATACAGCGCCATCGCATCATTGGTCAGGCGCACCGCTTCCGCGCCGTTTTCTTCGCTCATGGCAAGCCGTGCCAGATCAGTCAAGGAGTCGGCCATGCCGTGTTTATCGCCCATATCGCGGCGCAGTTTGAGGCTCTCGTTGAAGTAGAGTCGCGCCTGTGCTTTATCACCCTGAATCTGGGCGATATTGCCCAGGGCGCTCAACGAATGACCCAGGCCCGTCCGATCTGACACCTCACGATTGAGATCATAGGCGCGTTGATACAGCTTGGCAGCCTCGTCATAAGCGCTTGCTCCAAACACCATCCCGCCCAGATTATTGAGCGTGATGGCCATGCCGCGTTTGTTTTTGGACGCTTCAAAAACTTTGTAGGCCTCCTCAAACAGCTTCTTGGCCGCGTCATTTTGCGAGAGCGCACGCAGGACTTCGCCCAAGTTGTTCCTGGCATGTGCCATTTGTGTCGGCGAGTAATCCATATTTTCAGCCGTATGCATAATCGACTCATAAGTGATCTGCGCCTCTTGCAGATTTCCCATCAGGTAGGCGATGTAACCCAGATGCGCCATGCTGGTGAACCAGGCTTTTTTATCCTGGATATCATGCATCAACTCATTGGCTTGCGAGGCATAGGTATAAGCCTCTTGCAGTTGTCCCTGCATCATGCGGGCATAGGCCATATGGTTGAGCGCATGGGCTTGTTTGGTGTCATGGCCGCTTGTGACGAAGAAATCATAGCCCTGTTTGTAGACCAGATAGGCTTCCTCATGGGTATTGGAGGTCATCGAGATGAGATTCATCCGTGCCATCCAATACAGCGGCGTATGCTGCTGCTGGGCTTTTTCCATCGTTGCCGTCAGCGTTTTAATCAGTTCGACGGCCTCCTGTTTCAAGGAGCGTGTCTGATAATAATGGGACATTGGCGGCAAAGCAGCGTGTAGGGCCTCCCACTTCTGGCCTTCAATCGCGCATGTCCAGGCCGCCCGCAGATTGTCCAACTCGCTCTCAATCGCCTCAAACCCCGCCTCTTCACGCGATGTGCCAAACACAGGCTCCACCTTTTCGAGGAAGCGGCTGTAATACATGGCGTGGGCGATGCGCGTTTCCATGCGCTGCGGATGATTCTGGAAGCGCTCTGCCGCGTATTGGCGCAGGAGGCGATGGGGCAGGTAGCGTCCGCTTGGATCGCGCAGGAGCAGCGATTTGT
>DAOTUR010000444.1:0-1666 GCA_034436915.1 Anaerolineae bacterium | reverse complement strand
CAGTTATATTTCCACCGCTCGCAAGCAGGGACAGCGTGTCCTTGCCGCCTTGTATGATGCCTTGCTGGGTCGCCCCTTTATGCCTGCCTGAGCAGTTACAATTGGCGCTATCTGATCGTTGTACATCGAACAATAGAAAGGACGGGCGGTTGGACTTTGTTTTCTTGTAAAGTCCACTACATAAGGTGTTGTATTATCCGCAATCCGTGTCTCAGTGAAATCATCAAGTGTATAGCGATATCCACTCATTGCATCTTCACAGTGTTCAAATGGCCCCCATCCTACAACAAGGAAACCGTGTGCGCCACCTTCATAGGGATCTGTTACCAGAAAATCCCCCATTTTTAATTCGGCTAATTCCGACGCAATTAAGGCATTCAAGTCGGAAGAATTGATAACACGTCCTCTTCTTAAGTTCCGAATAGAAACAATAAAGTCAGTGACAGTAGGGTCAAGTGGGTCATTGAAGACATCAGGATCTGCTGCAGGATTACCAAAGAGAAAATCTGCATTTAATGGAACGTTATCGCTGGTGTCGAAAGTCAATTGCGTGCCATTATTATCAGACGTATACTCCTCAATTACGGCATTGGGAGTATTAACGGGTTGCAAACTTATTGGTGCCGGATCATCGGTGTAGTAAACTACCCTATTCACATGCGTGTCCCAAGGTTGACTTGGCGAATCATTGGCTGCAATGGTTTCAATTTTCACACACCAACCAGCATCTTCGTAGCGCGTCTCATTACAAT
Source organism: Anaerolineae bacterium (assembly GCA_034436915.1). Lineage (GTDB taxonomy): Bacteria > Chloroflexota > Anaerolineae > Aggregatilineales > Phototrophicaceae > JALHOR01. The sequence continues at coordinate 914 of DAOTUR010000444.1, read as the reverse complement.
CTGTATCTCCTGTACCCTTCGTCATCGGCATCCCACCCATCCAGATGCCCTCTGAGACAAATACGCCTGAACCACTAGCCAAAAATCCTCCTGGTACAGTGTTATAGGTAAAGTCAGCAAAGGAGATAGGAAGACCGCTACCATTGTCTACCAAGCGCCATGTCACTCTATAAGGTTCTGGCGTAGCAGCTCTATTATTTTGCCATGCATGTTCAATCCCATAATTTGCGGCTGCTTGGCGATCATAGGGGAAAGTCAACGTTGTAGGCACGGGTTTGGCGCTGCATGGATCAGTTCCTGCCGTCAAACTTTGCCCCCGATAACTGACCACAATCCAGCCCACCGGTGCAGGGAAGTCGTCCGAACGACTGACCTGATACCAAATCTGCTCTCCTACTGTCTGTGGGAAGGTGAGACGTTGATAGACACGAATAGATTCTCCCCAGTTATAGCGCAGTGTGCCGTTCATCACAGGTTTGGCATTCAGTGTTGGGGCATTTAACACCGTTAACCCGAACGAGCTGGCAAGCCTCATATCCACTAGCTCTTGCGGCAGAGGATCTGCTGAAGGATAAAGCAGTGTAATGACACTGTCGCTGCAATCAAGGTCAGGCGTTGGCAAACACCCATCGCCGTTCAAGGGCAGCGGGTCGCCATTTTGATCGAAAGCCTGTCTCTGAAAGCCGACCGAGCAATCAGGGGTGGGCGTGGCCGTCGAGGTAAGCGTCGGGCTTGGTGTCAGTGTCGGCGTCGCTGTGGCCGTCGGGGTGCGCGTCGCTGTTGGAGTGAGTGACGGCGTCAGCGTTGCCAGATTGACATAGGCCACCCGCGTCGCGCCCGGCGTTCCAGCACCCGGTTGATAGTACGGCGCAACAATGATCACGGAACGACCATAGCTGGCGGGTGTGCTCCAC
>DAOTUR010000443.1:0-2864 GCA_034436915.1 Anaerolineae bacterium | reverse complement strand
CTGCCCGTAAAGAAAAGGCTCTCAAAAAGCGGGAGGCGGCTGAGCAAGCAGCCCGCGATGAAAAAGCACTGAAGGAACAGCAGGCCATTGAGCAGGCGGCCCGCGATGAAAAAGCACTGAAAGACCAGCAGGCCATTGAGCAAGCAGCCCGCGATGAAAAAGCACTGAGAGATCAGCAGGCCATTGAGCAAGCAGCCCGCGATGAAAAGGCTCTGAAAGACCAGCAGGCCATTGAGCAAGCGGCGCGTGATGAAAAGGCGCTCAAGGATCAGCAGGCTCTTGAGCAGGCGGCGCGTGATGAAAAGGCGCTCAAGGATCAGCAAGCCATTGAGCAAGCCCGCAGAGAACATGCGGCTCGTAAGCAACAGGAAGTTGTTGAACAGGCTCGTAAGAAGCCGATACAGCTTCCACCGCCAGCCGAAGAGCCGCAGGCAGAACCTCTGCGTCAAGAGCGCCGTCTGGATACACGCTATATTGTGGGTGGAATTCTTGTCGTCCCTATTGTGTTCGGCTTACTATTATTTGCCACTAATTTGATTAATTCTCCTACACTCAATGCCACTGCCACTCCGCGCCCAACACAGACTCCCGTCCGAGCCACACTCCAGCCTTCTTTGACTCTCACCCCTTTCACCGCGAACGCGGCCTGGACGCCTGTTGAGCGCGACTTTGACGGCGTGACAATGGTGCAGGTGCCAGCGGGCTGCTTCATGATGGGCAGTGAGAATGGCAGCGATGATGAAAAGCCTGTGCATGAGCAGTGTTTTGATGCGCCGTTTTGGATTGACAAATACGAGGTGACAAACGCGCAGTTTGCTGCCTTCGGTGGGGTGGCAGCCGCTGCCAGTCGGTGGCCGGGCGAAAACCGTCCGCGTGAAAATATCACCTGGTTGGAGGCGCGTGATTTTTGTCCTAAACGCGGCGCACGCCTGCCGACGGAACGCGAATGGGACTATGCCGCACGCGGACCTGATAGCCTGGAATATCCCTGGGGTGACACCTGGAATGAAAACAATGCCGTTGAGTGGAACTCGAATTCTCAAACAGCCGATGTGGGCAGTCGTCCAGCCGGAGCATCCTGGGTGGGAGCATTGGATATGAACGGTAATGTGTGGGAATGGACCAGCAGCCGCTATGCTGCCTATCCCTATAACGTAAGTAATGAAAATATTAATAATACAAGTGGGCGCGTGCTGCGGGGTGGCTCGTGGGTCAACTATTCTGAATTTCTCCGTACTGCTGATCGCAGCAGCGGCAATCCCGTTAGCTGGAACTACGGTATCGGTCTTCGTTGTGCCCGCTCTTAATCGGTTGGTTTCTGCTCTCTGTTCTCTGTTCTCTGTGTTCTTGCCCTCCTCCTCCTGCGAAGCAGGTCGCTGCAAAATAGGGCACGACTATCGTGTCTTACAATCAAAATCACTACAACCTAATCCACGATGAACAGCTTGGCCCCTACATCCGTCATAGAGCGATGCGGCTCTGCGCCATCGGCCACCTGATAGCTGATGCCAGGGGTGCGGCCATCGGCCAATTCGGTGTCAAGACGCCCTTCCAGACACAGTAGTAGGGTCTTTTTGGCGTATAATGAGGACACGAGAAAAAGGAGTGCGTCATGGATGTCACACATACTCGCATGACCACCGCCGAATACATGGCGATGCCGGATGATGGGAAACGCTACGAATTACACAATGGGGTTCTGGTCGAGATGCCAAGCGCGAGTATGCTGCACAACTGGATTATTGTGGTGTTATTACGCACGCTCTCGGCGCTGGTGATCGATCAAAAATTGGGCTATGCCTCTGGGGATGGACTGGATTATATCCTTGAGGATGGGATTATCCTCACACCGGATGTGTCCTTTATCGCGAATGTGTTCCCGCCCTTCGTGACGCATCCGAAAACAGCCCCAGATCTGGCTGTCGAAGTTCTCTCACCCTCCAACAGTGCCAGTGAAATTAGCTATAAGGTGAACACCTGTCTGGGGTATGGATCGCGCTTGGTCTGGATCATTGATCCGCAGCAGAAAATTGTCACCGTTTATCAGCCTGGACCGCAGGACAGCATCATCGTCCGCGTGCTGAAAATTGACGATACGCTGACAGGTGGTGATGTGCTGCCCAACTTTCGTCTGTCTGTGCGCGAGTTATTTGAGGCGTGATACGTCAAACGAAATATACAATCTAATCCACAATAAACAGCTTGGCCCCCACATCGCTCATTGAGCGATGTGGCTCTGCGCCATCGGCCACCTGATAGCTAACGCCAGGGGTCAGCGTGAAGATGCGGCCATCGGCCAATTCGGTGTCAAGACGCCCTTCCAGACACAGCAGAATATGGCCTTTTTCGCACCAGTGATCCGCCAGATAGCCCGGCGTATACGTCACCATACGCACACGAATCGCGCCAAAGTGCTGCGTGCGCCAGTAAGCTTTGCCTGTGACGCCGCGATGCTCTGTTGCCTCAACAGATTCCCAATCAGTCGTGCCGAACGGGATATTTTCCATTTTCATCAGATCACTCCTCGTTCGGCAAACGATGCTACTGCGTCAGCGTCCATTCCTTGATCGTGCGGAAGCGATCCACAGGTGAGCCGATGAAGGCCAACTGCACGCCTTCGATACGGGCACTGATCACATAGGTATACAGCGGGTGATACAGCGGGATCGCAATCGCCCGTTCCATAAATTCCTGTTGGAAGCGGTCATACAGGGCTTTGCGGTTGAGGCTGTTCGTCTCGCGGCGGGCCCGTTCCAGCACTTCGCTCAGGCGATCATCCGACACAGCCGCATAATTGCGCCCATCGGGGTATTGACCGCTGTGCCAGTAGGCATACACATCCGGGTCAGCACTGAGAGGTAGTT
>DAOTUR010000442.1:0-4519 GCA_034436915.1 Anaerolineae bacterium | reverse complement strand
AGGCCGTTGTAGGGGCGCGATGTATCGCGCCCAGATGATTTGTAGGGGATTTGGCTTGGGCAGGATGCATCCTGCCCCTACTAAAATTCGCATGAAGAGGTGAATGATTACCGCGTCTTAAATTTTCTGGTTCATAAAAGCCCATAGGAGGTATCTATGTAGGGGCGCAGCGTGCTGCGCCCCTACAAAAACCATTGTGAATGCTCAATTTCGAGAGATTACGATTTGACGCGATTGCCCTGGGCGAGTCATGACTCGCCTTTTTGTTTGGGATGGTTGGGCATGGCGTGCCAAAGTCCATAGGACACGACATGTCGTGTCCCTACAAACCCAAATTGATATTCTATGCAGCAGTGTTCTACTCCCCTCTAGCCACGAAGTGGGAGAGGGGCAGGGGTGAGGTCTAATCGTTCATGTTCAGCAGATCAAGCAGCTCTTGATCCACAAAGGGCGACAGGCCGCCTTTTTTGCGCTTGATGACGCGATAAAATTTGACGTGCTCATAGCCCGCCTTCTCGCGCTTGATCTCGGCAGGCTCGCACTCAAACAGATGCTCTACCTCGTCATACGTCTCCTGGCTGATGATGATCTCGCCAGGGCCAGCCTGCTCTTGCAGATACTTGCAGATGATCGTCGCCTCGCCCATCGCCGCAAACTCTTTGCGCTCTTTGCCGCCTACATTGCCCATCACAGCATGTCCGGTGTGGATGCCGATGCCGAAAAAGAGTCGTTCACTCTCAGGCATGATCTCGTGCTGGGCGTATAAGTCCATCACCAGCGCCAGCGCACTCTGCACCGCCCGCGCCGCATGATCGGGCTGCGGGTTGAGCTGCGTGTTGTACAGGCCCGTCACCGCATCGCCCATGTACTTATCCACGATGCCCTCATACAGATTGATGGCATCGCTGGCGAGGCTCAGATACTTGTTGATGACCGTCATGAGTTCTTCCGGCTGAAGCTTCTCGCTGAAAGTCGTGAAGCCGCGCACATCGGAGAAGACCGCCGTAATCGTGCGCTCCTGGCCGCGCACATCGATATCTTCAACGCTCTTGATATTCTCGACCAGCGCCAGCGGCAGATAGCGCCGCACCTCGGCAAGCTGCGATTCGCGCCGCTTCTGCTCGGTCACATCATCCAGCACAATCGTCACGCCCATGATGCCGCTGCCACCATCTTTCAGCGGGCTGATGTGCAGCACCCAGTTGCGGCCTTTGCCTTCAATCTGCGGTGTCAGGATGAGCGGCTTGGGCTGGTGTCCCTGGCGAGCCTGCTCAATCGCCGCTTCAATCGCCGCGTTCATCTCCATGACATCGCGCAGCGGTTTACCGATAATATCGCTCTGGTGCAGGATCGTCTCGGCGGCGGTGTTGTTGATGATGATCATGCCATCATGATCAGCGGTGATGATGCCACTGGCGATGGAGGTGAAAATATTGTTCATGCGATCCCGCAGGGCGCTGATGGCACTCACATTCTCACGAGTCGTCTCAAACAGCCGCGCATTTTCAATTGCTACCGCCGCCTGCGCCGCGAAAGCGCTCAACAGGTCAAGATCGCTGTGCTTGAACAGCGCCGTGAGAAAGCGATTGTCGCAGTACACCACGCCGATGATTTCATCGCGCACCTTGAGCGGCACAGCCATGATGCTCCGCAGTTGGAAGCCGACGACGCTCTCATTGCCGGAGAACTGTTGATCGGTGCTGGCATTGTCCGTGAGGACGGGCTTGCCTGTGTCTGTGACCTGTTTGACAATCGTGCGGCTGATGACCATCTTGCCATCCAACTGCGCCTGATCCATGCCGCGTGCGACCTTAAATTCCAGTTCGCCCGTCTCCAGGTTCTTAAGCATCATGTAGCCGCGTTCGGCCCCGGACAGGGCGATCACGGTGTCCATGACCTGATTGAGCACTTCTTCCGTCGTCTGCGATGAATTGATGAGCGCAGTGTTGGCGGCCAGCGCCCGCAGTGAGCGCAGTTCGCCAATGCTGCCCGTGACCATCACATTCAGCGCTTCAATCTGCTTTTGCAGCGTCCGCAGGCTGTCAATCGGGCCAGCGGGCAAATTGACGCCGCGCTGCCGCAGCATGTCGCGCTGCTGGCGCAAAATATTGTTGACCTCCCCGATACGGCGTTTGGTGTTACTCAGCAGCTCAAGGGAGGGATTGCTGCTTTTAATAGGCGTTGAATCGGGTTTCTCGGTCATGATCTGAACACCTCATAAATCAGAGTTTCCTGGGTGCGGCCTTTGACGCGGATCGGTTCATGTTCGACAAAGCGATAGGGCATCGGCGTTCCCGCAGGCAGGGTTGATTCCAGATGGGTGCGCGTCTCGCCGCTGATGAAAATCTGGCCGCTTTTGGCATTTTCTTCGAGGCGTTTGGACAGATTAATCGTGTCGCCAATCGCGGTGAAATCGCGCCGCGTCAGGCTGCCCACGTTGCCCAGGGTACACACGCCTGTGTGCATCCCGATACGGTAGTAGTGCGGCTCAGGCGCGATGCCCAATTCGCGGTACAGTTCCAGGAATTGATCGCGCATCAGCAGCGCCGCTTCCAGCGCGAGCATGGCATGATTGTTCTGCGGATTGAGCTGTGTATTGTAGAGGGCCATCACCTCATTGCCCATGTATTTATCGATGACGCCGCTCGTTTGATTGATGCAGCGCGTGGCGACGGAGAGATAGGTGTTGAGGATATCCATCGTCTCTTTTGGCCCGACATTCTTAAACGAGGAGACGGGCCGCACCTCCACAAACACGCATGTCACTTCGCGTCGTTCGCCGCCGAGCGCCAATTTGCTGATGGTATGAATATTCTTGACGAGCTCGGGCGGTAAATAATTCTGAATAATGCGAAGCTGCTGATTGTCTTCCAGTTGGCTGGTCACATCATCGATCACAACTGCCACGCCCTGCGTGCGCGATTCGCTGTCCTTGAGCGGCGTCAGCTTCATCGTGATGGCGATACGTCCGCCCGGATTGATCAATTCGCCATCGATAATGTGGTCTTCGCCTTTTTGCACGTTATCCAGATATTCGCCCAGGCGATCCGAAATCTTGGGCAAAATCATGCCGAGCGGCTTGCCCACAGCGGCCGCTGACGTGCGATTAAGGATAGTCTCTGCCGCACGATTGAAGGTCTGGATGGTGTCATTGGCATCGGTGGCGATCACGCCGCTGGCGATAGACGAGAATACATTGTCCATCAGCACCTTGACCTGCGTAATCTGCTCAAACAGGCGTTGAATATCGGCATAAAGCATGGCGTTGGTGATGGCGACGGCGGCAGTATTGGCGAAGGCTTTAAGCGTGTTCTTCTCGCGCTCGGTGAAGATGCCCGCCTGGAGACGATTATCGACATACACCACGCCGATGAACTGCTCTTTGTACAGCAGCGGCACACACAGCACCGAACGCAGCGAGAAATTGGCGATGCTCTGGTTGCCCTGCAAGCGCTCATCCTGAAAGGCATTATCCGTGAGGAGGGCAGTCTTGGATTCCATCACATGCCGCAGCACCGAACTGCTGACCTGTGGCGTCGTGCCGGAGGCCGCATAGCGCTGCATCGGGTTCATCGAGTCTTCGCGCAGGACGCGAAATTCCAGATCGCCCTCTGCATTGACCAGGATGATATAGCCGCGATCTGCGCGGGTGAGGGCAATCACAATGTCCATCGTCTGATCGAGGACGTTGTTAATGTCGAGCGTGGTTGTCAGTTGAGCCGACATGTCCGCCAGCGCCCGAAGCTGCGCCAGTTCTGTCTGCTCTTCGATCAAAAGATGCTCGATCTGGCTTAAGTCGGTCTGGACAGCGCCGAGAGTCGTCGTGACAAGGGGGGGCAAGTTCATCCCCTGCTGCTTGAGGATCGTGCGCTGTGCTTCGAGAGAAGCGGTAATTTCAGTAATGAGCGTGCGCGCAGTTTGCAACTCGCGGATCACGTTCGGTGCAGAAGGGGACGGCGCGTTGTTCATGTGCAACAAGCTCCAAACATGTTGAATGTGCGTTCTATTTCTAATTATAGCGTGAGTATGCCATTTCGTCGTAGGACAAAAGTGATGCGCCCCATTGTGGCGCACAATCTGTGTCACAGGGTCGGAATACGGTTAGATTTTGTTCGCACTTTTGCGACATAGAACAAACGCTGTGCTTGGCTATTTGGTTCCGACGCCCTGCGCCTCCAGGAAGTCAAGCGTCTGCTGTCATGTGGCCTGCTCCTGCGGCGAGGAAGGCCACCCAAAAAATCCATGCCGCGCTTTCGCCACCGTGATGAGCGATGCCTGTCCGCCACTCTCGATGATCTTTTGCAGCAGCATCTCTGATTCCGACACGGGAATGAGCGTATCCGCCATACCATGAAAGAGCAGGAACGGCGGCTCATGCCCATCCAGCCATGCCAGCGGCGAGGCGTCCAGGCTCAGGCGGCGCACCTCATCGAATCGGCGCGGGCTACCCCTGCCTTGAGGCATGGGGAGGGAGTGCGCCTTGTCCTTTCTGGTAGGTATAGCCGTCAGAGTGGTGAAG
>DAOTUR010000441.1:0-30225 GCA_034436915.1 Anaerolineae bacterium | reverse complement strand
TCAGGCTGTCTTTATCGAGGTCTTGCAGTTGGGTCGCATCAAGAGGTTCGTTCATGGCCTAAATTTATCTCAGATCATGGTTATTCTGCCACTTTTGCCTGCCTGAGTAAAAACGTTTTTACTCTGTATATCCGATCATATTCCATGCTTCTGGTATAGCTGTGTTAAACCACCACTCCCAAAAACTCTTGAGTTTATCGACGTGTGGTTGATAGGTATCGGGGGTACATGACCACGCAATGGCAGCGGCCGTATCCGATTTACCGGACTCCGCCCAGTCCATATCAGAGAACTGTTCTCCCTGAGTCCCACTTCCTTCCTGCTTCTCAAGCAGACCTGTTGAAGCGTTTACTTTAATAAGTGCCAACGAAGGCAATTCTGGAGAGATTTTCAAACTCGGATAGCGGTATATATTTCGAACAGACAGTAAGTGCTCTATTAGAGGAGCCCAAGGCCATAAGAGCATTACAGGCCATCCCATCGGCTAAGTTGCCAATCACCATATGATATGAAGCAGCGATATCGGCAGTCACATCCTCTGGAATCTCCCGAATAATAGCGGCCTTAGCAATCTGTGTGATGCGCTTGGAGAATTCTTTGAGATACCAATTATTGGGCCAACCCAAAGGTTCATACCCCTCATACAGAGGCATCACGTGCTCTGCAGCCAGAACGTTCAGAAATTGATATGCCAACGTTGCATCTGGTATGTCCAATGAGTGCCAAGCACTCATGAAGGCTTTTCGTCTCAAAGGCCCAAACTCTCCATTGGGATCGTCCAAAATCCTGCCAAGAACATCGCTTATTGCAGGCTTTAGTGCTTTAGGTACAGACATAGGTTGACCTCCTATCCTCCAAACGGTTTAAGGTAAAACACAGGTATGTTGGTAAGCCGCAATGGTGTGAGGTTTTTTCCCTGCCTTAAAGAGTATTTCCAACCACTCTTCAGCTAGCTTACGATTATGTTGCGTCCTTTGAGCCTCTTATGGCCTATGTCTTCGTCTAAATTATGGACAAAATCGGCATTTTACGCAACATTATGATGCTTATATGAATTAAAAATAAAGATGACTTTAATCTATCAATTGTCATCTATTCTCTCTTGCGCGAGTGGCCTCTCAAAATAGCTTCTCTACCTTTGGGCTGGTTAAGGATAACGCTTCATTTTCGGGGTAAAAACGAGGACACGGCATGCCGTGTCCCTACAAAATCACCCGTTGTGATCCGTAGGGGCGCGATGTATCGCGCCCAAAAACGATTCTCCGTGTCCTCTGTGGTTCCATAATTTATGGCAAAGCGATATCACACACCCGCGTCTCTGTCGTGCATGTGCCGACGGAGACGCCGTTGTTCAACACTGTGAACGAGGGGCTGCCCAACCAGAACTGCTCTTTTTGCGTCACCAGCAGCCAGCCATGCCGATGCCCGCATTCCGGTGCTTTGATGGGTTCGGCATTCTCGCCATAGACCCACATCTGCACACAATCCCCGCTGGGAAAGCGATCCAATGGGCGGCTCAAGGCGGCTGTCTGCCAGCGATCTGCGGCAAACGTGCCTTTATCCCCGACAAATGTGAGATGGCTCAGATCAGTATTCTGCTCGGACACATTGATCAGTGTGACGCCGCTGGCCTCGACAATCAGCCGCAGATCCGCCTCGCCGCTGGCAATGGGCGTGCTTGGGACTGGCGTCGGCAGCGGGGCCTGCGTGTCGGAGGGTTCGCTGCTGTTCAGCGTCAGGCGGCATGTGCCTGCAACGATGGGACAGCGGGCAATATCTTCGTTATCCTGCTGTACGGTGAACGTGCCATCGCCGCGCCAGAACTGACCCGCTGGCCCGGTGGCAAGCCATGCCTGCCGTGTCTGACAGGCAGCAGGTTTTTCCGGGAATTTGGTCGTCTCTGTCGTCCAGACTTGCAGACAATCGCCGGGGCGCAGGGCATCGAGGGCGGTGGCCCCATAGTCTTTCCATCGGGTGGCACGAAATGTGCCGCCTTTGCTCGTGAAGACAAGCTTGCTCACATTCAGGGCATTAGGCGCAATGTTCAGCAGCGTCACGCTGTCGGCATTGTAGGTGAGCAGAATCTGCGCGATGCCTTTGCGTGTCACCACAGGCGTTGCAGAGGCAGGCGGCGCGGCGTTAGTGCTCTGATCCATCGGCGTGACCTGAATCGAAGACGTGGCGATCAAGGTTGGCGAGGGGAGAAGGGCGGTGGCGTCCAGCGGCGCGGGTGTGGCACTCAGGGCGACAGCCGTAGGGGTGGGAGAGGCCACTATGGTGGGCGATGGCAGGGGCAGCGCCTGCGAATCAGCCCGTGCCCCCAGAACCATCGTGTAATAGTATGACCCATTGGCGGCCTGCGCGTAAGCAATCCCGATTTCGTGATAGGACGAATTGAGCATATTGGCAAGATGGGCGGGGCTACCCTTCCACTGGTCGAAGGCCGCCTGTGCATCGGTGTCGCTGCGGACGAGGATATTTTCGGCCCCGGTGGTGAGGGCATAGCCGCCTGTTTGCATCCGCTGCCAGAACTCTGAGCCATTGGAGCCGCTGTGGGAGAGCTTTTGCGTCTGGGCCATATCGCTGCTGTGGGCCTGGGCAATGGCTGTCAGCACTGTCGATGCGGCAAGCGGCGGCACGCTCTTAGCAATACGAGCCTGATTGACAAGATCGAGCAGGGAGGCAATGCCCGATGATTGTGCGCGGGCCTGTCCAAAGCAGGCGAATATCCATATAAGAAGCACGAAACGAGTAAAAGAGCGCATAAGCAGCATGTTCCTTCGTGGGGGTCGTCTGTCTTTTCAATAGGGGAGATGTTACAATCCGCTCGTCAAACGTCAAGAGATTGCCACCGCCAGGAGGTTTCCCCTATGCATGATGACTATAATACGCCGCAGCAGTTGATCGCCAAACGCGACCAGAAGGTGAAAACTCATCTGGAGCAGTATGCCCCCATCTGGATCGTGGATGAAACGATGCTGATGACGGATGAGGCGATTCAATTTACGGTCTTATTTCTGCATCCCACCGCCAGCGACCAGGGTGCGCCCGCCTGGGTCGAGCGCCGCTATCGCTATGATGCTTTCAACGACACGCTCTACCACAAGGGCCAAACCCGCGTCGGCGAAGATGATGCGGTGGATATGACAGCGGGCAAAGTGCCTTATATCGATCTCGTCAGCGACGATATGCCCAACGCTTACGGCGGGTAACATTCAAAATGGGTCAATAAAACACACGGGACACAAAAAAGGGCGACTCATGAGTCGCCCCTACACGATATTCGTAGGCGCGGCGTGCTGTTCAATGTATAGAGCATCTTGGTGCGTCCGTAGGGGCAGGATGCATCCTGCCCCTACGAACCGCGATGATTTAAACTCACCGATTTTGCCGCCGATTCAATCCCGGACGCCGCTCATTGAGGACATCGGCAAACAGCGTCAGCAGCCGTTCGGCAATGCTCGACCACGCATAGGTTTTGGCGTGCTCTGCTGCACGACGCCCCATTTGCTCGCTCTTGAAGGGATCATTCACAATTATGCCGATACGTGAGGCAAAGGCTCCGACATCACGCACAGGCACCAGATAGCCCGTCTCACCATCCTTGATCAGATAGGCCAATCCGCCCACCTCTGACGCAATCACGGGCGTGCCGCAGGCCATCGCTTCCAGCGCGACCATACCGAATGATTCGTAATCCGAAGGCACGAGCACCGCATCCGCCGCTGCATAATAATGGGGCAGCAGCGCCTGCTCCTTCGCGCCGAGAAAGCACACCTCCATATCGAGATGCAGATCGGTGGTGAGCTGGCGCAGCTTGACCATCTCAGGATCGCTGGTGTCTTTAGGGTCGCCGCCGATGATGAGAAAACACACCTTTTGCATGGCCTGGGGCTGCTGATCGCGCAGGACAGCTAGCGCGTGCAGAATCGTATCGACACCCTTCAACGGCTCGATACGCCCGACAAACAGCAGAATCCGTCGATCCAGCGGCAAACGAAGCTGTTCGCGGATGATCTTGCGCGGGAACGGATGAAAGCGTTCCAGATTCACGCCAGGGGGTACGATTTCAATTTTGCGGCGGCTGGCGCGGTACAGCCAGATCAACTGCGTATGCTCGGCATGGGTAGCCGCGATGAGAGCATCGGCCTTGCCCATCAGTTCCGTCTCCGTCGTGATGCGACGGTCTGGCAAAGGCAGATGATCGTGCGTCAGGATGCGCTGCTTCATCTGGCCGAGCGTGTGGAACATCTGGACAAAAGGCAGGCCCCAGGCTTCTTTCAGCTTGGCCGCGACCCAACCGCTGAGCCAGTAATGACTGTAAACAAGATCATAATGAATGCTGTGGCGCGTTGAAAAGGCAATAAGTTTGGCTGTAAATTCCGACAAATATTGAAATTGGTCTTCCGGCGGCAGCATTTGTACCGGGCCTGCCGTGAGATAGATGACGCGCACGTTTGGCCCCAGGCCGTGATCAATCGGCGGTTCATCGGCATAGCTGCGGCGCGTAAAAATATCGACGTGAATGCCGCGCCGCCCCATCTCCAGCGCCAGCTCGCGGATATAGACATTCATGCCGCCTGTTTTTTTGCCGCCCATTGGTGCAAGGGGGCTGGTGTGGACACTAATCATCGCCAGATGTTGAACCGGCATCTCTCCCCCTAACACTGAGTTTTGGCATGACAGGGCCAGCCTGCGCCGCCCTGCCGTGAGATTATGAGGCTGTGAGACGATAGATGGGAGCATCCTGTGCGCCCATGCGATATTTGTAATTCTCGTTGCCGCGCAAAAAGTCGAAGACGCGGTGGCCCGTCTGGATCGCCTGCTGAATGTTATAGACCAGCAGAATGATCCCAGGGCTGAGATGCGAGAATTTATTGGGATTCAGGCCCGAATTATAGACGAGAATCTTGTTGTCGTAATCAAAATTGAGGTAGGTGGCCGCAGGTTCACCATCAACGACGAGGAAGTTGAGCTGGAGCCAGCCTTTATCGCGCAGAGCAGGCATGATCGTCTCAAAGAATTTCACATGCTGCGGATTTTGCAGGAAGGCGGCTTTTTCCGGGTGGCTGGCCGCCATGAGGGACATGAATGTCTTCAACTCGGCCTCAATATTATGGGTGTCATCCACAACATAGGATGTGAGCGACCCTAACTCGGCATTGTAGCCCTCGGCCTTACGCAGCTTGCGGCGAATCTCGCGGCTCTGCTTGTTGTCCATCACTGTATCGAGGTAGGCGTCAAAGGTGTCGGGGAGGGGGATGATCGGGCAGACTTCATTTTGTTCGAGGATGGCGGTGAAGCCGTTTTCTTCAAGGAATTTGGGCCAGAGGGTGCGGCTTGGGGAGTCCTGTGGGATATTAGAGATGTCGATGACATCGAATGCATCACGGCGCTCCCCCAACGTGTGGGCCAAACACGAATACACGGCCTCTGACTGCTGACAGCTCACCAGAACATCCTGATAATCCGTGACATCCTCGCCGCCGATGAAGTGCAGCACGCGTCCTCGCGCCTCATCGAGGGCGATATAGAAGGGCGCAAGTCCAATCAACTCGCCCTCATAGGTGCGAAAGGTAATCACCCACAGGTCGCCCGGTTGGTACGCCTGCCACCAGTGATAATTCCACTCCCAACTGCCAAAGACCGTGTTGGTGTGGCTGTTGACCAGCAGAGTGTTCCAATCGTCGTGCAAGACCTGAAAGAGGTCGGGTTGTGTCAGGATTTTAACGTCCACGCTTGGGTCTTTCGATGATGTGTATCAGGATGAGTGCTGAAATCGCGGTTTGAACTGCGCCTTAGAAGCGATTGCCAGCGGCGATCTTACCCATATGTCCATCGGTCATATAACTTTTCTAATTATAAAACAACTCTGTCCAAAATAAACGAAGAAGCAGGCTAATATGCACACACCCCTCATGCGTCCTTTTAGGGTAATATAGCGGTCTGATTCTGAGCCGATCCTCATATAAGCATGAAAGTTTTGCCTCATGACGAAAAAAGCGTCTGTGAAAAAAGTCGTCCTCTCCTACAGCGGCGGGCTGGATACCTCAGTCATCGTCCCCTGGCTGCGGAATAACTATAACTGTGAAGTCGTGTGCTTCACGGCGGATCTCGGCCAGGAAGAAGAACTCTCCGGCCTCGATGAAAAAGCCAAAAAATCCGGCGCAAGCAAATTGTATATTGAAGATTTGCGCGAAGAATTCCTGCGCGATTTTGTCTTCCCGACGATGCGGGCGGGCGCTGTCTATGAGCGCGAGTACCTGCTTGGCACATCATTCGCACGCCCCTTGATCGCCAAGTATCTGGTCGATGTGGCGGAAAAAGAAGGCGCGGATGCTGTCGCTCATGGCTGCACGGGCAAGGGCAACGATCAGGTGCGCTTTGAACTGACAGTGATGGCCCTCAATCCCAAGCTCAAGGTGATTGCTCCCTGGCGCGAATGGGATATTCGCAGCCGCGAAGATGCGTTGGCCTATGCTGCTGAGTTCAATGTGCCTGTGACGCAGACCACCCGCGATATTTACAGCCGTGACCGCAACATCTTCCACCTGTCGCATGAAGGCGGCCTGCTGGAAGACCCCTGGAATGAACCCGAAGAGAGCATGTATAAGCTCTCTCGCAGCCCGATGGACGCCCCCAACGCGCCTGCCGAAATCACGATTGAATTTGAGAAGGGCATCCCCGTTGGCATGAACGGCGAACATTGCAGCGCGGTAGATCTGTTCATTGGCCTCAACAAGCTGGCAGCGGAGCATGGCATTGGCCGCACCGATATTGTTGAAAATCGTCTTGTGGGCATGAAGAGTCACGGGGTATATGAGACGCCCGCCGGGACAGTGCTGCATCGCGCTCATCAACTGCTGGAGAGCATCTGCCTCGATAAGCAGACGATGCACCTGAAAGACACGCTGGCAATCAAGTACGCGGAACTCGTTTACAACGGCCAGTGGTACACTCGCGTTCGCACCGCGTTGGATGCGTTTGTCGATGTGACGCAGCAGAATGTCACAGGCCGCATACGCCTGAAGCTGTATAAGGGCAATATCATCTGCACAGGCCGCGAGAGCGCTTACAGCCTCTACAGCAAGGATTATGCCTCCTTCGGTGAAGAAGAGGTCTACAATCAGGCTGATGCACAGGGGTTCATTCAGCTCTTTGGTCTGCCGATCAAGATTGAGGCGTTGTTGAAGCAGCAGCGCGGTCAGTAAAGCGTTATGGAAGAGTAGGGGCGCGATGTATCGCGCCCACTCATTCGTTAAAAACACGGGCGGGATATATCCCGCCCCTACGATTCATTGAGGAGCGGGATTGTATGGCGTTATGGGGTGGACGGTTCAGTGAGCCGACAGACGCGGATCTCAAAGCGTTGAATGACAGCATTGATTTTGATATGCGCTTTTATGCCGAAGATATTGCGGGCAGCATCGCCTATGCGCGGGCGATCCAGGCGGTAGGGTTGATTACCGCCGAGGAATCAACCCAGATTATCGCGGGACTGGAGCAGGTGCGCGGTGAATTTGAGGCGGGCTTTTCGCCGCAGCCCAACGATGAGGATATTCACAGCGCCGTTGAGCGCCGCCTGATTGAACTGGTGGGTGCGCCGGGGATGAAGCTCCATACGGGTCGCAGCCGTAACGATCAGGTGGCGTTGGATTTTCGCCTGTGGACGATGAAGGCGCTGCTACAGGTCGATGCTTTGATGGGCCAATTGCAGCAGGCTCTCATCGAGCAGGCCGAGAAGCATGTCAACTCAATTATGCCCGGCTACACGCATATGCAGCCTGCCCAACCGATTTCCGCCGCTCACTGGCTGTTGAGCTTCTTCTGGATGCTCACGCGGGATCGGGATCGACTGCGTGAATCGCGCCAGCGCACGAGTGTGCTGCCGCTCGGTTCTGGGGCGCTGGCAGGCACACCCTTCCCGATTGATCGCAATGGCCTCGCGCTGGATTTAGGCTTCAAACGCATCAGCGAGAACAGCCTTGATGCCGTGAGTGACCGCGATTTTGTAGCCGAGGCGCTGTTCATCTTCGCGCTGCACAACACCCATCTCAGCCGCCTGGCCGAAGATGTGATTCTCTACAGCAATCCGCTGTTTGGCTTCATCACGCTCAATGATCGCTACAGCACAGGCAGCAGCCTAATGCCGCAAAAGCGTAATGCCGACCCGATGGAACTGGCACGCGGCAAAGCCGGGCGCTTGATCGGCAATCTCACCGGATTTCTGACGACCTTGAAGGGTTTGCCTTCGACCTATAACAAGGATTTGCAGGAAGACAAAGAAGCGCTGTTCGATTCCGTCGATACGCTGACCAAACTGCTGCCTGTGGTCACAGCGATCATCCGCACGCTGAAGCTGAATCCCGACAAAATGCGGGCTGCCCTCGGCGAAGATATGCTGGCGACGGATTTGGCCGATTATCTGGTCGGTAAGGGCGTGCCGTTCCGCGAGGCACATCATATTGTGGGGCGCATCGTGAGCATGACAACGGACAAGGGCATCAATCTGTCGCAGATTCCTTTCTCCGATCTGCAAGACCTCTCGCCTGCATTTGAGGCGGATGTGGCGCAAGTGTACGACTTCAAAGCATCGGTGGCGCGGCGGCGTGCGCCGGGCGGGACGGCTCCCGAAGCGGTCACGAAACAAATTGAGCAGGCGAAGACATGGTTGGAGGGGTGGGGCTGATGCCTGTATAACCTTCATATTCCTGGGTAGGATGCACAGCTTTGTACAGGTTGTACAAGAGAGCCTTGTCATCTCTTATGAATTTTTCATATCGTGCCTGAATCTGATTGACAGCGCTCCCTTTCCACGTTACCCTAAGTGAAGGTGTGCAGACATGCACAAACCATTCCTACGGACATAATCATGCAAAAGTTCGGCCTCGTCCTTAGCCTCGTCGTTATTCTTGCTCTCGTAATTCTTATTACGAGCGTGACGATGGTGTTTGGGTAGGGTTCGAGCGGACTGCACAGCAGCGCAAACGACAAGGGCCTCCCCAAACAGGGAAGGCCCTTTTTGATTGTCCAACCTTAGATCGCCGTTGAGTGAGACAGATTTTAATCAAGGACAGTGTTATCGTGAGTATGAAGACCCCTTCCACCCCTTATATGCCTGCCACCAGTCCCTGGACTGAGGCATATGCCGGGCATTTTGACCGTGCTGACGCGGCCCCTTTCATGCAGGCGTCGTCTGCTGAGGAAGCCCAACCCACCCATGATGCGCTTGTCGATGTCTACAACCGGGAAACCGAGACACACCCGACAAGCGCATTTGTTTTCGAGATTGTTTAGCGAAGTCGTGCCTTATCTAAAATCAGAGACGAAGGTGAAACTCTATGCTGCTCTCAGGTGCTGAAATTGTGATGGAATGTTTGCTCCGTGAAGGAGTGTCGGTGGTCTTCGGGTATCCGGGCGGCGCAATCCTCCCGACCTATGATGCCTTCCACAAGTATCGTCATCAAATTCATCATGTGCTGGTGCGTCATGAACAGGGTGCATCGCACATGGCCGATGGCTATGCGCGTGCGACAGGCAAGGTGGGCGTGTGCATCGCCACCAGCGGCCCCGGCGCGACCAATCTTGTGACGGGCCTCTCAACGGCCATGATGGACTCGTCGCCCATTGTGGCGATCACCGGACAGGTTCCGCGTGCTTCGATTGGGACGGATGCCTTCCAGGAGACCGATGTGACAGGCGTGACGCTGCCTGTGACCAAGCATAACTATCTCGTGACCGATGTGCATGAACTACCTTACATCATCAAAGAGGCGTTTTACATCGCTCGCACAGGCCGGCCCGGCCCGGTACTGATCGATATCCCGAAGGATGTGCAAAACGAGAAGATCGAGTTTGTGTATCCCGAAGAGGATGTGTATCTGCCCGGCTACAAAATTCCGTCGAAGGCCAATGAAGCCGATATCGCCAGCGCCATCGAATTGATCCAGAACGCCAAGCGGCCTGTCATCCTCGCCGGGCATGGCATCACCATGAGCGGCGCGGCGCAGGAGCTGCGCGAACTGGCCGAACGTGCTCAGATTCCGGTCACGCTCACATTGTTAGGCAAGGGCGCGATGCCGGAGAATCATCCGCTCACCGTTGGCATGATGGGGATGCATGGCGCGGCGGCCTGCAACCATGCCATCCAGAATGCCGATCTGCTGATTGCGTTGGGAATGCGTTTTGATGATCGTGTGACGGGCAACCTGAAAACCTACGCCGTGAACGCTAAGAAAATTCATGTCGAGATTGATCCGTCTGAGATCAACAAGAATGTGAAAGTGGATGTGGGCATCAACGGCGATCTGCGGACGGTACTGACGCAGTTGATCCCCGGCGTGAAATCCAAGACACACCCCGAATGGCTGAACCAGATTCGCGATTGGCAGGAAGACAGCAGCGAACGCGACATCGTGAACAATTATACGGGCGATAAGCTGCTCGGCGCACAGGTGGTGAATGATCTGTGGCGCTACACGGGCGGCGAAGCGGTCACAGTCACCGACGTGGGCCAGCATCAGATGCTGGAAGCGCAGTACTACCCGCATCAGCGCCCCTCGACCATGATCACCAGCGGCGGCGCAGGCACGATGGGCTTTGGTCTGCCGGCGGCCATCGGCGCGAAGTTTGGGCGGCCCGACGAGGATGTGTGGGCGATTGTGGGTGATGGCGGCTTCCAGATGACGCTGTGTGAACTGGCGACGGCTGTGCAGGAAAATTGCAAGGTCAATATCGCGGTGCTGAATAATGCCTACCTGGGCATGGTGCGCCAGTGGCAGGAAATCTTCTATGAGGAGCGCTATCAATCCACGCCGATGGTCAACCCGGATTTTTGCAAGCTGGCCGAAGCCTACGGCATTCCAGCAATGCGCGTGACGAGCCGCGATCAGATCGCTGAGTCAGTGGAGTTTGCTCGCAGCCACAGCGGGCCAGTGCTGATTGAGTATGTGATTGCAAAAGAAGAGATTGTCTACCCAATGGTGGCCGCAGGCGCTGATCTCGATAACATGATCCGCCGCCCCAAGCCCGGCGAGGTGAAAGCATAATGCAGACTCCAGGTAAACAAACGATTGTCGCACTGGTGGAGAATAAGCCGGGTGTCCTGAATCGCGTCGCCAGTCTGTTCCGCCGCCGCAATTTCAACGTGGACAGCCTCACCGTCGGGCGCACCCACAAGCCGCATATTTCGCGCATGACGATTGTCGTTGATACGCAGAAGACCGATGGCCGCCTCATCGCGGCCAACCTATCGAAGCTTATCAATGTGATTGATGTGCAAATTGTGTCGGATGAGCCGCATGTGCGCCGTGATCTGGCGCTCATCAAGGTGCGTACCGACGATGTGGACTCGCGCAATGCCGTGACCGAGGTGTGTGATCGCTATCCGGCCCGCATTGTCGATATTGGCCCGGTGGTGGCGATTGTGGAAATCACGGCGGATGAGGACATTGTTGAGGCGCTGATTGAAGATTTGCGGCCCATTGGCATCATGGAATTGGTGCGGACGGGCATCCTGGCGATGGGGCGCGGCACACGCATCCTCGACTCGGATTATGAGCCGCGTGTACCTGCCACCAGCTCAAATGTCGGGCTGGAACGCTACGGAGTTTAATTTTTGTAGGGGCACGATATATCGTGCCCACGAGACAAACAAAGTCATTGATTCGCCTGTCCACATGACAGCAGTTGATGAATACGGTAATGTTTGAGACGTTTTTATCCAGGGGTGGGTGTGGCTCACCCCACAATGAGCACACATTAGGGAGAGAGTCCGCATGGCGGCAACAATTTACTACAACGATCAGGCCAATCTGAATCTGCTTCAGGGCAAAATCATCGCCATCATCGGCTATGGCAGCCAGGGTCATGCCCACGCTTTGAACGCCCACGACAGCGGCATGAAAGTCGTCGTCGGGCTGCATGAGGGCAGCAAGAGCAAGGCCAAAGCAGAAGGTGACGGCCTCGACGTGTTGTCTGTCGCTGAGGCGGTCAAGGCGGCTGATATCGTCATGATCCTCGCGCCGGATACCAAGCAGGCCGAGATTTACGAAAACGATGTTGCGGCGAATCTCAAGTCGGGCGCGATGCTTATGTTTGCACATGGCTTTGCGATCCACTTCAAGCAGATTGTCCCGCCCACCAATGTCGATGTGACGATGATCGCCCCCAAAGCGCCGGGCCACCGCGTCCGCGAAGTCTTCACCGAAGGCGGCGGCGTCCCTGGTTTGATCGCCGTAGCGCAAGATGCGACAGGCCACGCTCACGAATTGGCGCTGGCGTATGGCAAAGCGATTGGCTGCACCCGCGCAGGCGTGATTGAGACAACGTTCAAGGAAGAGACGGAAACCGATCTCTTTGGCGAACAGGCCGTTCTGTGCGGCGGCGTCACGGCGCTTGTCCGTTCCGCGTTCGAGACGCTCGTCAAGGCGGGCTATCAGCCGGAAATCGCCTACTTTGAATGCCTGCACGAACTCAAGCTGATCGTTGATCTGATGTATCAGGGCGGCCTGAGCTACATGTGGTACAGCGTGAGCGATACGGCGGAACACGGCGGCTATGTCACGGGCGATATCATCGAGAACCTCGTCAAAGAAGAGATGTCGGGCGTGCTTCAGCGCATCCAGAGCGGCGAATTTGCCGAAAAATGGATTGCTGAGAACAAGAGTGGTCGCTCTAATTTCCTGGCCCGCCGCAAGAGCGAGCATGATCTGCTGCTGGAAGAAGTCGGCGCGAATCTGCGCGGCATGATGCCGTTCCTGAACGCCAAGTCGATCAAACAAGAAAGCTAATCCCGTATGCGTGTGCAGCACGATACGACGTTACAGGCATTCTATGATCGTGCTGCACCCTTTTTGCAGCAGCGCGAGGCGGAGCACAACATGTTCCTCAGCCTGATGGGGGATTTGCTGCGCCAGCCGCCTGAAACACCTCCTGTGCATTCCTACTATGCCACTGTGGAGACGGATGACGGCGAAATGGTCGCGGCAGCCTATTATGGCGGCTTTCGTTTGATGATGTCGCATTGCAAAACAGGCTGTGAGTCTGCGTTTGACGAACTGCTCAAAGATGCGGCGTCCAGCCAGATTGATGAACTGGTCGTGCCGACGGAACTAGATCACGGCGTGGCAGACACATGGTTTGCGCTGACAGGCCGTCGTCTCACGATTGATCTGGCGGCGCGGGTCTATCGTCTGGACACGGTGAAGGCTCCGCAGAATGTTGTAGGAACCATGCGTTGGGCGACTTCACCGCAGGATGACAACCTGATGCGGGCCTGGATGACTGCCTTTGAAATCGAGTCGTTTGGCGTGTCGCCCCGCGATATTGACGAAGAGCGGCTGACGCGTTGGTTGCAGCGCTTCCGCTCCGGCACGCTCTACCGCCTTGCGCTGTGGCAGGTTGATGGGACGCCTGTCTCTATGGCGGCCACTGTGGGGCGTTCACCCCATGCGATGCGAATTGGCGTTGTCTATACGCCGCCGGAGCAGCGCGGGCAGGGTTATGCCAGTGCGCTTGTCGCGGCCCTGAGCCAATCCTTGCTGGACAGCGGTGTGCAGTTCTGCACACTCAATACGGATCTTGGCAATCTGACGAGCAACAAAATCTATCAGGCCATCGGCTACTACCCGGTGGCGGATCAAACAATGTACGAAGTCGAACCCCTGGCGGGGGAGGAGTTGCGCTGATGGATGATGGCGTTGCGGGCGTTACCGTGCAGAAAGGGGGGGATACGATGGATTTGGCCGTCGATGGCCTTTGTCGTTCATCTCTTTTGTTCACCCACTTTCTGCACAAGGACTATCTGACATGGTAACGCGCACCTATGATAAGAACACCGTCATTTTCTTCGATACCACGCTGCGTGATGGCGAACAAAGCCCTGGGGCCACGCTGTCCAGCGCCGAGAAGTTGGAAATCGCCCGTCAACTGGCCCAATTGGGCGTCGATGTTATCGAAGCAGGCTTTCCTGCGGCCTCGCCTGATGATCTGGCGGCTGTCCAGCGCATCGCCCGCGAAGTTGGCACAGCGGATGGCCCCATCGTGTGCGGCCTGTCCCGCGCCATTGAAAGTGATATCCGCATCTGCTGGGAAGGCGTGAAGGACGCCATGAAACCGCGTATTCACACCTTCCTCGGTACGTCGCCCTCCCATCTCAAGATGTTGAACATCACGGAAGATGATGGCCTGGAACGCATCCGTATGGCCGTCACATTGGCCCGCAGTCTGTGTGCTGATGTCGAGTTCAGCCCGATGGATGCAGGCCGTACTGAGATGGAGTATCTCATCAAGGCGTGTACTGTCGCTGTCGAATGCGGCGCGACCACGCTGAATATCCCGGATACTGTCGGCTACGTCACGCCTGCGGAGTGGTCGGAAAAGATCTCCGCCCTGATCGTGGAGACGCCCGGCGCAGGCCCAGGCAGCGGCATCGTCTGGTCGATCCATTGCCATAACGATCTGGGCATGGCAACGGCGAATACGCTGGCGGCGGTGGCTGTCGGGGCGCGTCAGGTCGAAGTCACCATCAACGGCGTGGGCGAACGGGCGGGCAACACCAGCCTGGAAGAAGTCGTCATGTCACTGCACACGCGCCAGAAGATGTTTGGTCTCCGCACCAATATCGATACGACGCAGATCATCAAGACCAGCCGCCTCGTCAGCAATTACATGGGGATGCCCGTCCAGCCGAACAAGGCCATCGTCGGGGCCAACGCCTTCGCCCACGAAGCAGGCATTCATCAGGCGGGCATGTTGAAGAATGCCGAGACGTTCGAGATTATGACGCCCGAAAGCGTCGGTCTGACGCAGAGCCGCCTCGTCCTGGGCAAGCACAGCGGACGCCATGCCTTGAAGAAACGCCTGGAAGAACTGGGCTATGCCATCGATGGTGACGCGCTGAATCAGGTGTTTGCCCGCTTCAAATCGCTGGCCGATGCCAAAAAGCATGTGGCCGATGCCGATCTCGAAGCACTGATGGCCGACGAGTTCCACCGTCCGCAGGAATTTTTCACGCTGGATGATATGCAGGTGGTGTGCGGCACGATGGGGATGCCCACCGCGACCATTCGTTTGCATACGGCGGAGGGCCAGTCCTTCACGCAGGCCGCCGTCGGGGTTGGCCCGGTGGATGCCTGCTACCGCGCTGTCGATGCGATTGTGAAGGCTCCGAGCGCACTGATCGAATACAGCGTTCACAGCGTCACCGAAGGCATTGATGCGCTCGGTGAGGTGACCGTCCGCATTGGCGCACCCAACAGCCCGCGCACGTTTGGCGGCTACGGCGCACACTCTGATGTCATCGTCGCCAGTGTGAAGGCATACATGGCTGCGCTGAATCGCATGTTGGCCTCGCAAGGCTATGGCGATGTGAAGCCCGAAGGCGATGCCGCAACGGTGGGGCTGTCATCGGGGGAGTAAGCAAACAGGTTGTAAAATGGGATGAGGATAGGTGAGATGACCTGTTCCAAACATATGAATAAAGGAAAACCTCATGATCGAGACACACCGCCCCCTCATTCTTGCGACAGACGTCACACTTGAGCAATATATGGATCAGTATGCCGAAATGGGCTGTGAGTGGGTAGAAGGGACAGTTTACAAATTGGCACCTGTTGGCATAGGGCATGAGGAAATTCGCAATTACTTGCGCGATCTTCTCAGAGCATGTTTTTCTCTGAATCCTATTGGGCGTGTGTTAGGTGAGCCAATTGTCTTGCGTTTACCTGCATTTCCCAGACGCCGCCGCGAACCAGACTTGATGATTGTCCTTAAAACGAATACTCAGGCGGAAATTAAAGGGACCTATCTTGATGGCCCCGCAAATATCTGTATTGAAATCGTCTCACCGTGTAGTGTCATCACAGATCATGGCGAAAAGTTGGAAGAATACGAGTTGGGCGGGGTAGGTGAATACTGGATTATTGACCCAACACACAATGAGTGCCGCTTCCACCGTCTCAATGAGCAGAAGCGCTATGAAGCGGTCTCAGAAGATCAACATGGGATTTACATCACGCCGCAACTGCCGCGTTTACAACTTCATGTGCCAACTCTGTGGCATGATGTATTACCCGACTTCTATGAAGTTGGTGATGCTGTTCGTGCCATGCTCAACCCTAAAGATAAAGATTGTTAACTAAGGATCAAACACACAATGCCACAAACACTCTTCTCCAAAGTCTGGAACAGCCATCTGGTGCGTCCCCAGACATCCGACACGCCTGCTGTGCTCTATATTGATCTGCATCTCGTCCACGAGGTCACATCGCCGCAAGCCTTTACGCTGCTGCGCGAACGCGGCCTCAAAGTCCGCCACCCGGATCGCACCATGGCGACGATGGATCACAGCACGCCGACCACGCCACGCAACGCGCAGGGCATCATTCCCGTGACGGATGTGCTGGCGATCAAGCAGCTCGATCAATTCACGAAGAACTGCAATGACTTCGGCATTCCGCTGTATGAACTCGGCACTGAGAATCAGGGCATTGTGCATGTCATCGGGCCGGAGCAGGGTTTGACGCAGCCAGGGATGACCATCGTCTGCGGCGACAGCCACACCAGCACACACGGCGCATTTGGCGCTCTGGCATTTGGCATTGGTACGAGCGAAGTCGGGCATGTCCTGGCGACCCAGACTCTGCTGCAATATGAGCCGAAGACGATGGCCGTAAAGGTCGATGGCCGTTTGTCAGCAGGTGTGACCGCGAAAGACATCATCCTGGCGATTATTGCCCAGATAGGCGTCGGCGGCGGCACGGGCTATGTCTTTGAATACATGGGCGAAGCCATCCGTGCGTTGAGCATGGAAGCCCGCATGACCGTTTGCAATATGTCTATCGAAGGCGGCGCACGCGCAGGCATGATCGCCCCTGATGAGACGACGTTCCAGTACGTCGCAGGCCGTCCCTATGCCCCCAAAGGCGCGACATGGGATGAGGCTGTCGCCCAGTGGCGCACATTGCCCACTGAAGACGGGGCGGTCTTCGATCATGACATCACATTGGATGCGAATACGCTCACGCCGATGATCACCTACGGCACAAACCCTGGCATGGGAATACCCATCAATGGCCGCGTGCCTGATCCGGATCGCCTGAGCAATGTGGATGAGCGCGTGGCGATGGACAAAGCCCTCACCTATATGGGTTTGCAGCCAAATCAATCGCTGCTCGGCCAGAAGATCGATGTCGTCTTCCTGGGAAGCTGCACCAACTCGCGCATCAGCGACCTGCGTGAAGCTGCCCGCATGATTCAGGGCCACAAAGTCTCTGACAGCGTGCGGATGATGGTCGTCCCTGGCTCACAGCAGGTGAAGGCCCAGGCTGAACGCGAAGGGCTGCATGAGATTTTCCGTGCGGCGGGCGCAGAATGGCGCGAAGCCGGCTGCTCGATGTGCATTGCCATGAACGGCGATCAACTTGAACCCGGCCAGTACGCCGTGAGCACCAGCAATCGCAACTTTGAAGGTCGTCAGGGCAAGGGCGGACGCACCTTCCTCGCCAGCCCATTGACCGCTGTCGCAACCGCTCTGAGTGGCGTCGTCACCGACCCGCGTGAACTCTACACCCCGGAGATGGCATAACCATGAGCGAAAACGCAAAGATCACAACCTTCACCGGGCGTCTTGCGCCCCTGCCCATCAACGATATTGATACCGACCAGATCATTCCGGCCCGCTATCTCAAGACGACGGACAAAGAAGGGTTGGGTAAAGCCGCCTTCTTCGATTGGCGCTACGATGCGAAGGGTGAACCCAAGCCTGAGTTTGTGCTGAATCAGGCCCAGTATCAAGGCGCATCGGTGATGGTGGCAGGCACGAACTTTGGCTGCGGCAGCTCGCGCGAACATGCGCCCTGGGCGCTCATCGGCGCAGGCCTGCAAGCGGTTGTGAGCACCTATTTTGCCGACATCTTCCGCAGCAACGCCCTCAAAAACGGCTTGCTGCCCATCATCGTGGATCAGGAGACGCAGCATCAGTTGATGAGCCTCGCGCAGGAAGACCCGACGACGCAGGTCACGATTGATCTGGCCTCACAGACCCTCACGCTGCCCGATGGCCGCGCTGTGACCTTCCCGATTGATCCGTTCAGCAAGCACTGCCTGCTCAACGGCGTCGATCAGCTTGGCTTTTTGCTTGCCCTGGAAGAGACACAGGCGTATGAGGCGTCACATCCTCAGCGCGTCGAAACCACACAGTTTGCATAAACAGGGATGGCCGCGCACGGCGGCCTCTCCCTATCTCACCGAAAGGGTTTAGGTGATGCAGGTCGCCATCTACGACACCACGCTGCGCGATGGAACACAGCGCGAAGGAATCTCACTGTCCGTTGCCGATAAACTCAAAATCACGCAGCTTCTCGATCAGCTTGGCGTGGCCTACATCGAGGGTGGGTGGCCGGGATCAAATCCCAAAGACGCTGCCTATTTTGAGCAGGTGCGCCATCTGACATTGCAGCACGCGAAAATCGCCGCCTTTGGCTCCACATGTCGCAAAAACTGCGATCCTGCTGACGATGAAAATATCCTCGCGCTGGTCAATGCGGGGACACCCGTTGTCACCGTCGTCGGAAAAACATCGATGCTGCATGTCACGGAAGTCTTGCAAACCACGCCGCAGGAAAATCTGCGCATGATCCGCGACAGCCTACGCTACCTCAAGAGCCTCGGCAAAGAGGTGATTTATGACGCCGAGCATTTCTTCGATGGGGCCAAGCTCGATTTTGAATATGCCTTCGACACCATCGCCTCTGCGATTGAGGGCGGGGCCGATACCGTCGTGCTGTGCGACACCAACGGCGGATCAATGCCCTGGGAGATTCATGATTTTTTCAGCAAGATACGCGCCACCTTCCCGCACATGGCCTTTGGCATCCACACGCACAACGATGGCGAACTGGCCGTTGCTAATTCGCTGGCCGGGGTGCGGGCGGGGGCGGTGCATATCCAGGGCACGATCAATGGCTACGGCGAACGCTGCGGCAACGCCAATCTGTGCAGCATCATCCCCGATCTCGAATTGAAGATGGATGTGCGCTGCCTGCCCGATCTCAGCACGCTGCGCCATCTGACGACGCTGGCCCGCACTGTCGCCGAAATCGCCAACCTTGCGCCCGATCAGCATCTGGCCTATGTGGGCAAAAGCGCCTTCGCGCACAAGGGCGGCATCCATGTCGCGGCCATGCGCCGCAATGCTGACAGCTACCAGCACATTGATCCGACGTTGGTAGGCAATGCGATGCGCGTCCTCGTCTCCGATCTGTCAGGGCGCGGCAATGTCTTGAGCAAGGCCGAAGAAATGGGCCTGACCGTCTCATCAGCAGAGGCGGCCCAGGTGCTTGAGGAGATCAAACAGCTTGAGAAGGTCGGCTATGTGTTTGAAGGCGCGGAAGCCTCGCTTGCTATTCGGATGCATCGCGCCAAACCGGAGTACAAATGCCTCTTCACGCTGATCGATTTTATGGTCATCGTGGAAGATCGGCGCGGACGTGGGCATGTGGCCGAAGCGATGGTCAAGCTTGATGTGAACGGCGATATCGTCCACACGGCGGCAGAGGGCAACGGCCCAGTGAATGCGATTGATCTGGCGCTGCGTAAGGCATTGGTGCCCTATTACCCGCAGATGGTCGATTTTCAACTGGTCGATTACAAAGTCCGCATCCTTGACAGCGAGAGTGCGACAGGCGCGACGACCCGCGTCCTGATCGACACACAGAGCGGCACGAAACGCTGGAGCACCGTCGGCGCAGGCACGGATATCATTCGCGCCAGTTGGTTCGCGCTGGTTGATGGCATCGAATATGGGCTGCTGCTGGCTCACACTATGGTTGAAGAAGTGACGATTGCAGGAGATTCGCATGGTTGAAAAAGTCAATATCGCTGAAAAACTCGCTCTGATCAGCGATCACTGGCATCCGCGCATTGCGGGTGAATTTCAGGGGATGCATATCCGTCTCGTCAAGCTGCTGGGCGAATTCATCTGGCATCAGCATGAGCACGAAGATGAGGTCTTTGTCATCATCAAGGGCCGCCTGCTGCTCAAGCTCCGCGATCAGGATATGTGGTTGGATGAGGGCGAATTTGTCATTGTGCCGCGTGGCGTGGAGCATATGCCCGTTGCGCCTGAAGAGGTACATGTCATGCTGATCGAAGCGGCTTCAGTCATCAACACGGGCAATGTCGAGGACAGCGAGCGCACACACACGACCCTTTCAAATATTTAGCGTCATCTTATTGATGTCACCGCAAAGACACAAAGAGCGCGAAGAAAGATGAAAATCATTTTTCTTTGTATTTCTTAGCGTCTTTGCGGTTGATCTTTGTAACTCACTCAGAGGACACTCTTTTCATGAAAGCAAAATTCGCGGTGTTATCGGGCGATGGCATTGGGCCGGAGGTTGTGTCGGCAGGCCAGCGCGTTCTGGATCATGTGGCCTCAAAGCATGGGCATGACTTTACGTATGAAGAGGCCTTGATCGGCGGCATTGCCATCGATAAGACGGGCAATTCGTTCCCCGATGAGACGATTCGCGTCTGCGAACAATCGGACGCGATTCTTCTCGGCGCGGTGGGCGGGCCGAAGTGGGACAATCCCACCGCCAAAGATCGCCCGGAGCGCGGCCTTCTCGCCATGCGGAAGCACTTTGGCCTCTTTGCCAATCTGCGTCCCATCAAAGTCTATCCCGCGCTGGCCGATTATTCGCCGCTGCGCCCTGAAGTCGTCGCCAATGTCGATATTCTGATCGTGCGTGAACTGACGGGCGGCCTGTATTTTGGGGCGCGGCAGGAGATGGGCGATGGTGATACGGCCTACGACACGATGCAGTACACCCGCGCTGAAATTGCCCGTGTCGCGCATGTGGCCTTCCGTGCAGCCCAGGGGCGACGCAAGAAACTGACCTCCGTCGATAAGGCGAACGTGCTGGCATCAATGCGCTTGTGGCGCAGCACCGTGATCGCGCTGCACGAGGAATACAGCGATGTGCAATTGGAACACAATCTGGTCGATTCGTGTGCGATGCATCTGATCACGCGCCCATCCAGCTTTGATGTGCTGGTAGCAGAGAATATGTTCGGCGATATTTTGAGCGATGAAGCCTCGGTGCTGGCGGGGTCACTCGGGATGCTGCCCTCAGCCTCGTTGAGCGAAGGCACATTTGGCCTGTACGAGCCGATTCATGGCAGTGCGCCGGATATTGCGGGCAAGGGCATCGCCAACCCCATCGGCACAATCCTCAGCATGGCGATGATGCTGCGCTACACCTTGCAGCTTGAGGCCGAAGCCCAGGCGATTGAGAGCGCTGTGGAAGCGGTGCTGAATGATGGCGTTCGCACAGCAGATATTGCGCGGGGCGGGGCGTATGCCAGCACGCAGGATTTTGCGGCGGCAGTGATGGCAAAGATTTAAAAGCACATAGGGCAAAAAGCCCCTCTCCCAGGCAGTGGGAGAGGGGTTGGGGTGAGGGCAAAGTCGTGTTCTTTATGCCTCGCCGGAACGGGTCTGATCCGTCGCAGTGGCGTTTGAGCTTTTGTCTTTTGAGTCGGGCTTCATCTCATCGCGGAACTGCTCCACCGCCAGCGCCGCCAGCAGGAACAGTAGCCGCCGCCCCGCCAGAGACAGCGTATTCTCCCACGTCACGGCCCGCATCGAGCAGAAGAACACCCCGATATAGAATTCTGTCAGCTTATTGGGCGACGACACGCACTCGCGCACGATCCGCCGCAGCGACCCCACCAACTGTTGAATCGCCAGCGCCTCTATCGGGTCGCCCTCATGGACGGTCTGTCCACGATAGGCTGCGTAGATATGCTCAAACACCTCGCGCACACCCGACCAATCGGGGCGAATATTTTTGGTGAAAATCTCCGCCAGCAAACTCACTTCCAGATTGGCCCAATCGAACAGCGTATGCCCATTGCGCGTGTGAGCAAAATCAATCAGCAGAGCGCTGTGATTGGGGCCGATGAGAATATTGCCCGGATGCAAATCCCCGTGAATGACGCTCAGCATCCCCTCAACCGGGTGCTCCAGCATGATCATATACGAGCGCAGCGGGTTGGGCAGGCGGTGCTGATTGACGCTGATGAACTCGCCCTTGAGATCGAAATCGGGTTGCAGCGCCCGCACCGCATCCAGCAGGCGCTCATGACGGGTGCGCCAGACGCGGCCATAAATCTTCTCCACCGCCTCGCCGCGAAAATAGGTGTCCTGACTGAAATCAATATTCGTCACTTCGATTTCACTGGCGCGAGGCGTATTCATGCCATCCCCAAGCGCCAACCAGATCGTGCCTTTGTCGGGATCGACTTTTTGCACGATGTAATTGGCGACCTGCACAATCGCGCCATATTCCACCTCGTCCAGCTTGGGCCGTTTGCCCGGCTTGATGATGGTTGTGCCGGGCGGGACAGGGGTGTTGTCGGGCGTGTCGATATATTGCAGCGTCAGCGCGGGCGGCAGAAGCCACTCATACTCTTTCCACGCCTCAAAGACATACTTACGGCTCTGTTTCCACCAGCGATCCCCAAATGTCCGATACAGTTGATCGTAGAGCCATTTCCCTAGCTCAAGCGCTGTCCAGTCATTCAGCATCATGCCCAGATCCATCGCCTGCCCCTGCGTGTCCGTGAGCAGGGTGTATTTCAGGGCGGCATAATTGGAATTGTCGGGCGCAATCGGGCGATCTTCCAGGCGGGCCGTGAGCGGCGGCAGCGTATTCTTGACGTAGCGATCATAGCGAATCGCCTCCTCTTGAATCGCATCGCTCGGCCCAATTTTGACCACTACTGACGCATCCGCTCGCTGATCGGCATGGATCGGCGTGGCGATCAGGACAACGGCGCTGCTAAAGCCGCGTGTGAGGCGTGCTTCAATGCGAACTTCCGAGTAGCCGTGAAACATGCGCCGCAAAATAAACATCTGATCGTGATCCAGATCACCCTCAAATGTGGCGGCAATATCAATCTTAGTGAATGTGCCTGTAACGCTGCGCTTGACTTGGCGTGTGCGGGCATTCTCGCGGAAGACGGGCATGTTGATACCGAGCGCATTGAGGACGCGCACGGGGATATTGTCGTTTTCCTCCAGGATCGCCATCAGCAGGTCGCGCTCCTGAATGTTCTTGCGGCCTTCTTCAAACGCCAGTTCCTGCGCGATGCCCATGATAATCTTGGCACGTGGCGTATCGGGCAGATCCGGCCAGATGCGGTCACGACTGCCTTTCCCGGTGCGGCGGCGAATGGCATCAATCACATATTCGATCAGCAGGCCCTCGTCGGCCAGAAGACTGGTCGTGATGCCGCCTTTGATCTCCAACAGGCCAATGAAAAGATGCTCGACGCCAATGAAATAATGACGCATCCGATGGGCTTCTTGCCGCGCCACAATCATCACATCACGGACAAAGTCACTGAGGTTATCACGGCTGAAATCGCTCATAGGGGGGCCGATACCTCGATTCGCAGCCAGGTGCGCCCGACGCGGAACAACTGACCTTCTTGCAAGGGAAGAAGTTGAACACGGGTGTCGTTGAAGAAATCGTCGTCATTCTCCACGAAGGTTCCATTGGTACTTTTTTGATCTTCCAGCCACCAGCTATCCTGCTTCCACAGCAGGCGGGCATGATGGCGCGAAGTAAAACGATCTCGCAGGACGATATCGTTATCGCCCTCTCGTCCCATGCGGATCGTCCACTCATCATGCACGAATTGACCGTCCGTCTCGGATTCAAAATGGAGTGAGCGTCCGTCATCCACGCCACTCATAAACATGATTGTGACTTGCACGCGGGCCTCTCAAGTGGTGAACTCTCGTTCCGCATTATAGCGCAAAGGCGTCTTTCATGCAGACGATGAATAGAAAAGAGGGCACGAAGTTCGTCTGTATTAAGAGGTTAAGCTGTTGGACATGAATTTTTGTAGTACATCGCCACAACGATAAATGAAATATTTATGGAGATCTGTAGGGACAAGGCCCGCCTTGTCCGAATGTAGACACGGCAGGCTGTGTCCCTACGACAACATCCTTTATCCTAAAGATCAGTGGCGGAGTAATAGAAAAGACAAGAGCGCAAAACGCTGCGCTCTTGTCCGTTATTACCGATCCGTCTAACGAGCAGACAAAGGGGTTTTTTCGATGTTTACGCGGGTGATGTTTGCGCCCAACTGTGCCAGATGGGTTTCAATCGCCTCATGGCCGCGATCAATCTGGTAGATATTCTCGATCCACGATTCACCCTGGG
Organism: Anaerolineae bacterium; assembly: GCA_034436915.1. GTDB lineage: Bacteria > Chloroflexota > Anaerolineae > Aggregatilineales > Phototrophicaceae > JALHOR01. Next base: position 5,983 of record DAOTUR010000441.1, on the reverse strand, counting down.
CCGCCAGACTTGCCAGCAGCACAGCGGCCCCGGCGCGGATGCTGGCCGCACGAACGCGGGCCGGCTTGAGGGCGGTCACACCGTTCACGATCAGCACATCGCTCTGGCTGATGAGCATATCAGCGCCCATTGCCAGCAGGCCCTCGACGAAATCATAGCGGCTCTCGAAGATGCGCTCACGGATGAAGCTTTTGCCATCCGCCACCGTCGACAGGGTTGAGATGCACGGTTGCAAATCCGTCGGATAGCCCGGATAGGGGTGTGTGGTGATATTGATCGGGTGCAGGCGCTTGTCAATGGGACGACGCACGCGCATTGATGTGCCATTCACCGTGATCTCCACACCCATCTGCTCCAATTTGGCGTTGGCGAGACGCAGATGCGCGGGTTCGGTCTCATGGATGGTGATGTCGCCGCCTGTAATGGCTGCGCTCATCATCAGCAGACCGATGACGAGACGATCTGGAATGGGCGTGTACTCAATTGCGTGAAGCGATTCAACGCCGTTGATATACAGCGTGGGCGTGCCGAGACCTTCGATATCTGCCCCCATCTCGATCAGGAAATGACCAAAATCGATGACTTCTGGCTCGACAGCGGCATTCTCGATGATGGTCAAGCCATCAGCCAGCGCCGCGCCCATCATGAGATTTTCTGTCCCGGTATGGCTTGGCATGTCCAGATACAGCATCGCTCCTTTGAGTTTGGGAGCCTGCATAGTGATGCGTGTTGTGCCATCATCGAACATCTCAACGTTTGCGCCGAGACGGGCAAAGCCGCGATGATGGAAGTCGATCTTGCGCGTGCCGATATCGCAGCCGCCGCTGCCCGGCAGTTCCACCATGCCCATGCGCTGAAGCAGCGGGCCGAGGAACAGCACCGAGCCGCGCATCTTCTGGCTCATTTCGGCGGGAAGGACGCCTGTCGTCACGGTTGTCGCATCAATCACGGCTGTATGCGTCGCTTCGTCATAGGTCACGGTGGCCCCGACCTGCTGCACGAGTTCCAGCGCAAGACGAGTATCCGCGATATTCGGGACGCCATGTAAAACCGTTTGGCCCTGCCGAGGCAGTAGGGCCGCTGCAATCATGGGCAGAACGGCATTTTTGGAGCGTTGGGCGATCACGTCACCGCGTAAGGGTTGCCCCCCATGAACTTTAAAAGCGGCTTCGGCCATGATTCTGCTCTCCTAGTCAATGAATGTGCTTCGATGGGGATCATCGAGTCGTAGTGTAGTCACCAAGTGTGGCGGGAGATGCCAGGAAATGCAAGACACTTATTGCTGTCAATCAAAGGGAAATATTGGATGCGATTGTATTAACACCTGCAAAAGAGCGTCAATTGAAAATGACGTCCTCATCATGAGCGGTAGATGGGCGGTTGTTGATTTTCACCCTGAACCGGATATATTGTGCCACAATCGAATTGAAGGACACGATCATGTCACAACGACTCAATGTTCGCTATAAATCGTATGCGGTGATGCGTCTCGTTAGCCAGATTTACACTTTCATGGGCATCCTGACCTTTGGCCTGACGCTTCTGGCAGCCCTGGTGCTTGTGTTGGGCGGCCTCACGTCTTTGACCACGCTCAACGATCTGAACCGAAATGCTGTCCCGATCAGCCTTGTCGGTGTCCTCCTCAGCGCCGGTGCCACACTTCTCACAGGTTTTATGATGGCGTTAGCGATGTTATTTATTTCACAGCTTATTCAGGTCTTTCTTGAACTGATCGACAACAGTCGTTATCAAACGGAATTTTTGCGTCGTCTTGCGATGGAGCGCGGCGATTCGCGGCAGATTTTCGGGGCATGATGATGGGTGCAGTGGTCACCACCCAGGAATAAGGCAAGGTTGCTGTCCCTTTGTCCTCCGATACTCCGCCGCTTCCATCCGGTACGTCGTTTGACTTCTCAAATCCCGTTTATAATCAAAAAATAGTGTCTGATGAGGCGGGAGATATTTATGGCTCTCAAAACGCAGTGGCAGCAGAACGCGCATCGTGCCTTACGCCTGATAGGGCGGTTCTATCGCTGGATGGGTTGGCTTGGGTTTGTCGCAACGGCGCTTTTCACGATCTATACCGCTGTTACGCAGTGGAACATGATGAGCCAAGGCGTTGATCTCTATACCAAGCTCTGGCAGACACTTCTGGTTGGCGGCATTGTCCTGGCGCTGGGACTATTCCTGTGTGCGATGGCATTTCTCGTCAGCCTCTTCATTGAGGTGGGATCACGAATGATGGAAAACAGCCTCTTGCAGACCGATTTGCTTCAGCGGTTGGTCCGTGAGCAGGATGACGATGACAACGTTCCTGCCCGATTGATGGAGCAGGAGGAAACTGCCGAAGATCCCTTGACAGAACAAACCTATGGACGGACGGGACGGCGTTAAAGATCGCCCCGTCCGTCCATTTATGGAGAGGTTTTAAGATGAAATCACAATCAAATTCTCCCTTGTCATCGAAGGCCCTGCACGCAGTTGGGCGATTTTATCGCTGGGTGGCATGGATTGGCGTGGTCGCAACGATTTTCTTTGCTGGACTCACCTTCGTGACTCAATGGCGTGATATGTCGCAGTATATGCAGTATTACACCACGTGGGATGTCATCAGAAATACCATGCTTCCCAGTGGGTTTGTGTTTGTGGCAGGCCTGTTTATGTGCGGCATGGCGTTTCTGGTCAGCCTGTTCATTGAAGCCGGAACCAGAATGCTCGATAACAGTCAGACCCAGGTGGATTTGATGCGCCGCCTCGTGCGCCAGCAGAGCGATGTCACGAGCAGCACGCGCTTGAGTGAGAATATCACCTCGCAGCAGACGAATGTCGTGCAGCAGGTCACGAGTGAACAGCAGGGGCAGCGTCGTGTAAGATAAATCTACTTTTCTTACACAATCGATAAAAGACTCCTTGTCATCAGCCCTGAATTGTGTTATTGTCATACGTGATGTTTGGCACAAATCAACATCAATCACTCTTATCCAGAGCAGTCGAGAGAACGGCTCGTTGACACTGCAGCAACCTCCACTCATGAGTGGGATGGTGCTAAGTCCGGCAGAAATGCAAATCTGGGAGATGAGGGTCGAGAAAACCACACGCATCGTGTGTGTTTGGCTGTGTCGATGACTTCCTTTCATAGCCGGAAGATCGCTGCACAGATACCTCCCTCCCGATTCCATCATGGAACTCGGGTTTTTGTTTTTATCGAACGTTTGATATATAAGGGAGTAGCGCACATGACACAGCCCACTGATAACAATCCTCAGAATAATCCCATCGATAAAGCTATTGAAGACGCCACCCGCCGCCCGTCTCAGGGTCACAGCACCCGCGCTGTACACGGCGGCACGACGCGCAAGAAGCCCTACAGCTCGCTGACCACGCCGATTGTGGCCTCGGCAACCTTCACCTTTGAGGATACACAGGATTTGTGTGACTTCATGGATCGCAAAATCTGGGGCGATGGCCTGGATCGTGAAGAATATGGACGCTACGGCAACCCGACGGTGTGGGCGGTGGAAGACCGTCTGGCCGCGCTTGACAATGCCGAAGATGCCGCGCTGTACTCATCGGGCATGGCGGCGGTCACATCGCTGCTGCTGACAGTGCTGCGCTCCGGCCAGCATATCGTCATGACCAACGACTGTTACCGCCGCACGCGCCAGTTCTGTACGGGCTTCCTCGCCAAATTTGGCGTGGAGACCAGCGTCGTTGAGATGGGCGATTACGACGCGATGGAAGCGGCTGTGATCCCCGGCAAGACGCGCTTCATCATCTCCGAGACGCCGACTAACCCCTATCTGCGCGTGGCGGATCTGGCCCGCATCAACCAGATTGCCAAGAAACACAAACTTCTCACGATGATCGATGCGACGTTTGCGACTCCGATTAATCTGCGCCCAATTGAATACGGTATCGATTTTGTGCTGCACAGCGCGACAAAATATCTGGGCGGACATAACGATTTGCTGGCCGGGGTGCTGGTGGGCAGCAAAGATCGCCTTAAGCCGATCAAGGATGTGCGCGGCGTGCTCGGCAATGTGATCGATCCGCAGCCCGCATGGTTATTGGAGCGCGGTATCAAGACATTGGGCGTGCGCGTCAAGCAGCAGAACGAAACGGCGCAAACGGTGGCCGAATTCCTGGAAAATCACCCTAAGATTGATCGCGTGTATTATCCGGGCCTGGAATCGCACCCTGATTATGCCATTGCCAAACAGCAGATGACCGGATTTGGCGGCGTAGTCAGCTTTGAGGTGTCGGGCGATTTGAAGATCACGAGCGATTTCATTGATCGCTGCCGTATCCCCTATATTGCGCCGAGTCTGGGCGGGGTAGAGAGCCTGATCGAGCAGCCTTCGCTCGTCAGCTTCTATGAACTGACAACGGAAGAACGCCTCAAAGTGGGCATCAAGGACAATCTGGTGCGCTTTGCGGTGGGCATTGAAGATACGGATGATATTATCGCGGATTTGTCGCAGGCGCTGGATGGTATCCCCGAACGTGCCGTGAGCCAGGCGTGGCAGGAACGTTTCCGCCAGTAGGGATGAGCAGTCCGGGTTCTATTGATATTGTGTTTGCCCCATATAAAACGATCTCAAGAATGCCGAAAACCGGTAGGGGCGCAGCGTACTGCGCCCTTGATAGGCATTGTTGGGCGCAGCGTGCTGCGCCCCTACGAGAGAAACGTTTTTGTGAGGTTTGGTGTACCGGAATCTAGCGAATCACATTGATCGGGATGATATCCGCGTTTTGCAGCATGACGACGCTCACACGGGCGGCCACGATGCGGGCCATCTCGGTGAAGGCGCGTCCTGCTGGGCCTGTCGGGTCGCTGATGACGATAGGACGACCATAATCACCGCCCTCGCGCACGCCTGCCTCAAGCGGGATACGCCCCAGGAACGGCACATTGCGCTGCTTGGCGAGGGCTTCACCGCCGCCCGTTCCGAAGAAATCGCCCGCCATATTCTCAATCACGCCCAGTATAGGCACATTCAACTGATCAAACATGGCAATCGCCCGCAGCGCATCCGACACAGCCACTGACTGCGGCTGTGTCACCACCAGCGCCCCGGCCAGTGGGAACGATTGCGCCAGTGACAGCGGCGCATCGCCTGTGCCCGGCGGCAGATCCACAATCATGTAATCCAACTGCGGCCACGCGACATCCATGAAGAATTGACGAATGGCGCTGTGCAACATCGGCCCGCGCATAATCATGGGCTTATCCGGTTCGATCAAAAAGCCTGTGCTCATGACATGCACGCCGTAGGTCTCAATGGCCTGCATCTTGCCATTGATGACTTTAGGGCGGCCCGTCATCAGGCCCATCATCTGCGGCACATTGGGATTGAGGATATCGGCATCAATCAGGCCGACTTTTGCGCCCAACTCGGCTAGCACCACCGCGAGATTGGTGGCGACGGTGCTCTTGCCCACGCCGCCCTTGCCGCTGGAGACAGCGATGATGCTCCGCATGGGGGCATTCAAGCCCTCGATACGGCGATCTCGCGGAACCTGTGAATCCCACGAGATTGCCAATTTTTGGATGCCGGGGACAACGCCCAGGACAGCGGCATTGCAGCGCTCGATGAACACATCCTTGAGCGGGCAGGCCGGGGTTGTGAGGACGATGGTAAATTTAGCGGTGTCTCCCACGATTTGCAAATCTCGCACCATATCCAGCGAGACAATATCTTTATGCAGTTCTGGTTCAATCACCGTTTTGAGGGCGGCGAGAACACTCTCACGAACATCCATGTGGAACTCCCAATAGGCCTTCATACGCCGAATAATTATAGCGAATATCAGCATAATTATAGCATGTGAGTTACCCAGACAAACTAATCAGAGTTTCATCACCAATACCTTCGCCAATTTTGGAATTACAACCAAACTCGCCTTTTTCAGGCAAATTTGATCCCAAAAATCGGTTTACAAAAGGTCACAAAGTGTCAAATTTTCGCCAAAATCCTGCTTT
>DAOTUR010000440.1:0-14127 GCA_034436915.1 Anaerolineae bacterium | reverse complement strand
GAGGCTCAATTTTTGATGGCAAGGAATTTTTAAAGGGCCAAAGCGCTTTTGTAGGGGCGCGATGCATCGCGCCCCTACGCCAATCCCATATCAAATTTACGACTTGCACCATTGGTTATTTACTGCCGTTGAGGGCGACAGGCGAGAACTGCCCACGTATATCGCCGAAGTACACCTGGCCTTTGGTGTGCAGATTGAAATACAACTCGCCCGCATCGGCGATCAGCTTGAGGCCCGCAATCGTCTTGACCTTGTCATTCGGGATCGCGGGAATAATCGGGCAGCCGAGCGTAAAGGCATCGATTGGCCCCTGACCGCTGGTGGCAACGGCCTCAATATCCTCGTTGGTGATCTCAATGCTCATCGTGCCATCGGCCAGATAGGTCGTGAGACTTGCCGCCATCGAAAAATCAATGATGATTGGCCCCAACTGTCCCGGACGCCCGCAGTGCAGATGCAGCATGACGACATCCTCCGCCGCGACGTTCTCAACGGCCAGAAATACAAACGCCCGACTCAGATCATTGGTGAACTCGACAACCGCATGGCCGCGATCTTTGCGGTCATTGCGGGCGACGGAGGGCGCAGTCGAGCGGAATTGCGGTGGAATCAGCGCCGGGGTGTCTTCTTCCTCGCCGCCTTCCTGCTGCGGGCTTAAGAATGCCTCGTACACAAAGCCAATCTCGGAGCCTTTGGACGGACTCAACGGAATCGGACTCACGGCTGTCGACTCCGGGCGCGGATCGCCTGTCATGCTGTGATCCTGCGCCAGCGCCCCACAGCCCATCGCCAGCCCGACGATCCCAATCCCGATAAGAGACACAACTTTAGAATTGATGTGAATTTTCATGCTCCGACTCCTTCATCTCAATATCAATACGCTGAATCCAGTGTAATGAGAGTGGCAGAACGGAGTCAACCTGTGTGATAAGCGACAGATGTTGCTTACTTTGGCGGCGGCTGATGGAAGATAAATATGAAAAATTCGTCCACCAGCGTCTCTGCATCCCCCACCTCTGGATGTCGCCCCCAATGTTCCAGCAGTTCCATAATAGCCGCCACATATAGGCGGGCAGCAATCGGCGGACGCACGCCCGGCATCAGGGCAAAACGGCCTGCTTCGAGGTGTTGTAAGAACTGCTGAATCAGAAATTCTTTGGCCTGTGTGCGCCAGTGAGACATGATCGCGCTGTCGAGGCGCATGAGATACGGCGCTTGCTGCTGGAACGCCTGAAAGATGATGCGCCACGATTGGTATTCGCGCTGCGGCGGCTCAAGATGTTTGACCGCCTCTATAACATAGGCATCCAACTGTGTCATCCAATAGACAAAGGTCGCCCAAGCCACATCCTCGCGGCTTTTGAAGTATTGATAAAACACCCAGCGCCCATAATCGGCCTCGTGTGCAATCTCGGTCACGCTGACGCGATCCAGCCCCTTTTCTATGACGAGGCGCATAAACGCATTCATGAAGGCCATGCGGGTTTTTTGCTGGCGCTTGCTGATCACCGTTTCAACCATGAGTGCGAGCCTTGTGCAGGGACAGGAAAGTTGGATTTTGCCTCGCGCTGAGACGATTCAGCAAGTGTGTCCATGAGTCTCACCTACAGCGGGCGAGTAGCACAACACGATGAAAAAGCCCCGCTCCCACGCAGTGGGAGCGGGGTTGGGGTGAGGGCCGCTATTTCTTCTTCGGCTCATCCGGCTTGGACAGGCGGCTGATGCGCTGCGCCAGATCATCATCGACCTTTTTGCGATCAATCGGGCTGACCGGGGGCTGCGGCACTTCTTCCACCACCTCATCAGGATGCGCCAGCGGCTGATCAGATTGCGAGGTAATGAGTTCGCCCAATTTGCGCCGCGTCTCCGTGACCTTGCGCGATAATGTCTCCATCACCTGCTCGGCCTCCTGATCATCTTTTTCCATCTCCACACGAATCTGCGTTTGCTTCTTGCTTGTCACCTTCTCCGCTTTATCGACACTCGCGGCGGCCTGATCCGCACTCCGCGCCGCCTGATCCTGCTGCTCCTGGCGGGCCTGTTCCAGCACACCCTCCAGCGTGTTGACCTGACTCAAAAGCTCCTGCGTAATCGTGCTGTGCTCGTTCAAGTCGGCTTCGAGCGAGGCAATCTGGCGCTGCTTGGAGTGCAGTTGGCCGAGATAGCCGCGTGCCTGTGATTCGTGTCCATTTTCCAGCGCCGTATCCGCCTTGATATCGAGATCGCTCACCTCGTCATACAGGGCGTTGATCTGCTTTTGCAGCGTGTCCTCATAGGCCAATGCCTCCTCAACACGCTTCCGCAGCGTCACGGCATCCTTCGCCATATCCTTGCCCAGGCCGGATTTGGTGAGTGCTCGCCGACGCGCCGGGCCATCCGTCTCATCGCGCAGAGGATTGAGCACATCGTTGATTTGTGACTGGACCAGAAGGTTCAATTTTTTGAAGAAATCCATGAGGCTCTCCCAGAATACTTTGATGAATGCGAACACTGTATTGGGCTTTGATCGTTATCTTTATTGTATTCTACGGGCAAATTCTCTCCCAGGACAAAAAGGCGCGTGAGAGATTATTGGCTGTGCCAGACGATGTGACGAGATATCAGCCTAAGAAGCCATTTGATAATGCGGAACGTAATGGATTTACCGTATTAAACGCATGTTTTGGAGAGCGTTTTCCGTAGGGGCACGATGCATCGTGCCCCTACAAAAGACCAAACGGGACGTTACGATCAAGACGATGACTCAAAAACAGCATGATGACCCTGTTTTGAGATTACAAATTCCATTATCAAACGGCTCCTTAAGACCTGCTAAACGGCATGGGGCGGGGCGTGCAGGGACGCTATAATGAAGTCGATGTGATACCGACACACTAAAAAAGGGCGTCTATGAACACAAACACACCCATTCGTCTGCCTTCGCTGGAAAAAATCTTCAAGCCCAACAATGTCGCCGTCATTGGTGCGACAGAGAAAGAGGGCAGCGTTGGCCGCACCATCATCAAAAATCTCATCACCAACCCGTTCGGGGGAACCGTTTTTCCGGTCAATCCCAAACGCCCGAATGTGCTCGGCATTCAGGCGCACAAATCCATCCGCGATATTCCCGCCGATATTGATCTCGCCGTGATTGTCACGCCGGCTTCCACTGTGCCGGGCGTGATTGATGAATGCATCGAAAAAGGCGTCGAGGGCGCGATCATCATCTCGGCGGGCTTCAAAGAGGTCGGGCCTGCCGGGGCGGAACTCGAACGCCAGATCATGGCGAAGGCGGCGGGCAAGATGCGCATCATCGGCCCCAACTGCCTGGGCGTGATGCTGCCCTTCTATGGCATGAATGCCACCTTTGCGGGTGGCATGGCACGACCCGGCAACGTCGCCTTCATCAGCCAATCGGGAGCCATCTGTACGGCGGTGCTGGATTGGAGCTTTGAGGAAAACGTCGGTTTCAGCTCATTCATCTCCATCGGCTCGATGCTGGATGTCGGTTGGGGCGATCTGATCTACTACCTGGGCGACGATCCGCAGACGCAGAGCATCGTCATCTACATGGAATCGGTGGGCAATGCCCGCGCCTTCCTGTCTGCTGCCCGCGAAGTCGCGCTCAAGAAGCCGATCATCATCATCAAGGCCGGACGCACCGCTCAGGCTGCCGCCGCTGCCGCCTCGCACACCGGATCGCTCACGGGCAGCGATGAGGTGCTCGATGCCGCCTTCCGCCGCGTCGGGGTGCTGCGCGTGGATCGCATCTCGGACGTGTTTTATATGGCGGAAGTCCTCGCCAAGCAGCCGCGCCCGAATGGAAATCGCCTGTCGATTGTGACGAATGCGGGCGGCCCCGGCGTGCTTGCCACCGACGCTCTCATTGGTGGCGGCGGCGCACTGGCCGATATCAGCGAAGCGACGATGCAGGAACTCAACGCCTTCTTGCCCTCGGCATGGTCGCACAACAACCCGATTGATATCCTGGGCGATGCCGAACCGGAGCGCTACGCCAAAGCGCTCGAAATTGCGGCGCGTGATCCCAACAACGATGGCCTCATGGTCATCCTCACGCCGCAGGATATGACCGATCCCACCCGCACCGCCGAGGCGCTCAAGCCCTATGCTCAGTTGGGCGATAAGCCTGTGCTGGCAAGCTGGATGGGCGGCGCATCGGTGGAGGCGGGCATTCGCATTTTGAATCGGGCGGGCATCCCCACGTTTGATTATCCTGATACCGCTGTGCGCCTGTTCAATCATATGTGGCGCTACAGCAGCAACTTGAAGTCACTGTACGAGACACCGGAAGTGCCGCATGACACAGGCGATGATCCTGATCGCGCCCGCGTCAAGGAGATTCTGGAGCAGGTGCGCTCAGAGAATCGCACCATTCTCACCGAGTATGAATCAAAGGCGGTGCTCGGCGCGTATCGCATCCCGATTACGCCGCTGGAATTGGCCGATACGCCGGATCAGGCGGTGGAGTATGCTGAGAAGATGGGCTATCCCGTCGTGCTCAAGCTCAATTCGCTCACAGTCACGCATAAATTGGATGTGGGCGGCGTGCAGTTGAATATCGAGAATGCTGATGAGGTGCGTGACGCCTATGAGCGCATCCGCGTTGGCGTGACGACGGCACGCGGGGCCGAGCATTTCCAGGGCGTCTCCGTGCAGCCAATGGTGACAAATCGGGATGGCTACGAACTCATCATCGGCAGCAGCATTGACCCACAGTTTGGCCCGGTGCTGTTGTTTGGCAGCGGCGGTACGCTGGTCGAGGTCTTCAAAGATCGCTCATTGGCGCTCCCGCCCCTCACGACCACGTTGGCCCGTCGCATGATGGAAGGCACAAAGATCTATGAGGCGCTGCACGGTGTACGCGGACGGCAGGCGGTGGATCTGAACGCGCTGGAAAAACTGCTCGTGCGCTTCAGTCAGATGATCGTAGAGCAGCCCTGGATTGCCGAATGCGATATCAACCCGCTCGTCGCCAGCCCGGAACACCTGCTCGCGCTGGATGGCCGCGTCGTGCTGCATCCTGCGGCGTTGGCCGATGAGAACCTGCCTCAGCCCGCCATTCGCCCCTATCCGTCGCAGTACGTGGAGAACTGGAAGGCCGATGATGGTATGGAGTTCGTCATGCGCCCCATCCGCCCCGAAGATGAGCCGATGATGGTGCGCTTTCATGAAACGCTCTCAGAGCGCACCGTGCAGCTCCGCTATTTCACGCCGCTCAATCTGCGCCAGCGCACCGATCATGAGCGTCTGTCGCGCATCGTCTTCATCGATTATGACCGCGAAATGGCCCTGGTTGCCGAGCGCACCAATCCGCGCACAGGTGAGCGTGAAGTGGCGGGCGTCGGACGCCTGACCAAATCGCACGCCTCGCATACGGCAGAGTTCGGCGTCATCGTCAGCGATAAATATCAGGGTAAAGGCATTGGGCGCGAGTTGCTGCGGCGTCTGATTGCGATTGGCCGCGAGGAAAAACTGGCCCTCATCAAGGGCTACATCCAGGCGGATAACACCCAGATGATGAACCTTGCCAAACAAAACGGCTTCACCGTCAAGGAGCCAAAAGAGGGCATGATCGAGGTGGAATTGGTACTGGTATAAGACCCTGACCCCCGGCCCCTCTCCCACGTTGCGGTAGAGGGGTGTACAAATCTTACAACCTGTTCGCCCGGAAAAAAACGTGTAGTGCTCCCCTCTCCCGTTTATGGGAGAGGGGTTGGGGGTCAGGGCCGCCACACCGGATACACGTAATCGCCATCATCGGGCGTGATACGGCGCTTGTTCGAGCCATCTTTGTTCATGACATACACCTGCCAGTGTCCGCTCTCGTTGGACATATACGCCACCTGTGAGGCATCCAGCGTATAGGCTGGCCCGCCTGCAAACGGCATCTTATCCAGGGCCGCCGCATCAATCCCACTGGTTGGCACAACCCAGAAATCCAACTCGCCTTTAAACAGCACGTCATTCTGATTGCTGGTGTACAGCACCGTCTTGCCATCGAGCGAGAAGACGGGCCGCGTCTCATCCCAATCGCGGGCCGCCAGCAGCGTTTCTTTTCCGGTTGCCATGTCCATCAGATAGATATTTTCGCTGCCGCTGCCATCGGACGAGCGCACAATCGATGCGCCATCCGTCGACCACGCCCCGAACCAATCGCGTGCGCCGCTGTTGGTCAGGCGCTTGGCATTATCCATCGTGAAGGGCTTGTTGGTGTCGATCAGGTACTGCTCAAGATTCAGATCACGCACCGACGACCACAGAAGCTGCTTGCCATTCGGCGACCATGCAGGCTCCCAATCGAAGCGTCCCGACTGGGCCAGTGAGAAGATCGCACTGACGACGGTGAGATTTTGCAAGTTTGTGCCATCGGCATTGATCTGGGACGGGCCAAGATCGTCGGGCTTCAAGCGCGTCGAGACAAAGTTAAGCTGTTTGCCATCCATCGACCAAGACGGAAAGTATTCCTGCGTGGTGGTGTTATCGCCCGTGAGCAGTTTCACCGTGCCATCGGCGGCGATGGTGGCGATATCCCAGTTGCCTGCCCGATTGGTCATGACGGCCAGATCGCGCCCCGGCACGCCGGAGGGGATGGTGTTGGAAGCGGCGATGGTGGGGGCAACGGTGACGACGGTCTGGCCGGTATCGCTGGTCGGCAGCGGGGCATTGCGAATTTGCTGCGTCAAAAACATCAGGCAGCCAATGATGACGACCACTGCCCCTATGCCGATGATCAGACCCCAACGTGTGCGTGTGCTCATAGTGCCTCCTGATGTTCCGTTCAATCAATTGCCTTGTGTGTCGCCATTTTGATCCGCGTAATAGATGAAGTAGGGGCGCAGCACGCTGCGCCCAAAAACGATGATCTCGATCAAGGGCGCAGCACGCTGCGCCCCTACGAAGGGATGTTTTTGTAGGGGCTTAGATTTGCTGACTTCGTGTCGGCACGCCAAGCCCATGCTCAAAATGATCGCTTGTGGGCGCGATATATCGTGCCCCATATGCACCAACTTAAGGATTTTGTGCTCACTGTGGGCCAAAGACGCGGCAAAAGCGCTTGCGCCAGGGACTTTCAACCCCTGACGACAGGGCATAAGAGAGATCAAGCAGGTTCGATTTGCTTAAGTTGGGCGCGATATATCGTGCCCCTACACAAACGCCTCTGTCCTTCTCCCCTCTCGCCCCTTGTGGGAGAGGTTGGGTGAGGGCCTAACCCGCCTGATGAATCCCCAACTGCATATAATCGACTTTGATGCAGGTGTCCATCGCCATATGGACGCCTGCGGTCAGCGCCCGCTGCTGCGCTGCTTCATCGACGACGCCCAACTGTGCCCACACCGTCTTTGCGCCTGCGGCAATCGCCTCGTCAACCACTTCGCCCAGATACTCGCTGCGGCGAAAGACGTTGACAATATCGACAGGCTGCGGCAGCTCTGCCAATGAGTGATAGCAGCGTTCCTCCCCAATCGTCTCCAGCGTCGGATTGACGGGGTACACCGTATAGCCGACACGTCGCAAAAACGCGGCAATCTGGTAGCTTGTGCGATCCGGGCGATCCGAATGCCCCACAACGGCAATCGTGCGGGCGGTCTCCAGCACGTCCCGCATGGCATCGGGATGGGCATTCAGATCGCGGCCTTGCGTCTCAGCCATGAGCCTGTCCTTTACGAGAGCGTCTCGGCCAGCAGGGTCACATTCATCAGCGATCCCATGCCATCCAGATCACCCTTGTTGAACATCAACTGCACAGTGGCCTCCCCATCCGTCGAACTCAACACCTCATACACCACGACGAGAAGACATGCCTGCCAGCCGCTGCTCGCCTGACAGATTTGTGTCGTGGGCGTGAGGGCGACGATATCGGCCTCGCTGTCCAGCGTCAGGCTATAATCAAAGCCGCTGGTCACGTTATTCATATGGCTTTGTGCTCCAAAGTGAGCCGTGACCTTGATAAACGATCCTGGTTTGAGATGGGTGAGTTCCAGGGCGGGTGTATTGCTGCTGCTGCCTGCGACAACATCCCAGGCCCCTACTTTTGAAACCACAACAACCATCAGCGGCCTCCACCTATATCCGAGTCGATTCTTATCTTCATTATATGCTGTGAAAGGGAATGTGCATCGATTCCCATAATTTGCGGGGACAGATTTGTCGATTTTTGCCCCCTCTCATGTAACTCGTGCTATGCTCAGAGGATGCGACATGAGGATTTTTTCAGGTGTTTAAGCGACATTCCTCTCCCAATATTCCTCCCTACTATTTGCGTCTGGCGCGTCATTGGCGGATGGGCGCACACTCCAGCGATATCATTCGGCAGCGCTTGCTCCAACGCGGCGTCTCGTGGGAGAAATCGCTTGAGGTGATTGATTTTCTTGATCGTGAGGATGCCAGTTCAGCGGGCTTCTCACTGGGAGGGCGTGCGCCCCAGGCCCGCGCCTGGCTCATCAGCTACAGCGTGATGATGGGCGTGGGTATTTTTCTTCTGCTGTTTGATGCCATGCTTGCCCCCTCATCGATTCGCTGTAATATGGCCGGGTATGGGCTGCTGGGTATTGGTCTGGTCGGCCTGATGATTTATGGTCTCAATGCTGTTTTTATGCGCTTTCTTTAGCAAAAATTGCATCACAAAGGCTCATGATTATGGTACAGAAGGTAGCGGTGCTGCTGGTTCACGGTATGGAACGCAGCACGACGGAGGATTTGTCGCTGGAGGCCAGCAAAAAAGCCATGATTGAGGGCCTGTCTCATCTGTTTCACGCGCAGGTTCCAGAGATCGCGCCCGACAAGGCGCTGGCCTTCCAGATGGCGCTGTGGCCCATCCCCACCGGCATCCAGGTCAAAACGCTGGATTTCATCCAGACCATGTTGGAAGCGGGCCTCAACGTCGGCGTACTGCGCCAGTTGGTGCTGCAACTGCTGGTCACGGGCGTCATGTATCAATCGAGTGCCCAGGATCGGGAGATGTATCAGGCGATTCACAGCGTCTTCGCCCAATCGCTGCACACGCTGGCGCATCAGGCCGGGGAGAAAGCGCCGCTCATCATCGTCGCGCACAGCATTGGCGCGGTGATGATCGCCAATTATCTGTATGATCTGCAACATCACACGGAAGATCATCCGCTGATTCCCGTCTCGGTGCAGCGCTTGATGCATGTCGCGCCGCTGGAGCAGGGCGAAACGCTGTCACATCTATTCACGCTCGGCAGCCCGCAGGCGCTGTGGGCTATGCGCTTGGAGCGCTTCGGGTCGCCTGTGAGCGTGCCTGCGCCCAAGCTGCACACGCATTATCCACACCTGGACGGCCAATGGATGAATATGTATGACAAGGATGATGTGCTATCGTATCCCCTGCAACCGCTCAATGAGGAGTTCAATCGCGCTGTGAAGGATGTTGAGGTCAACGTGGGCAGCCTGCTGGAACGCTGGAATCCCGCCTCACATCTGGCCTATTGGGACAATAAAGCGGTGCTGCAACCGATTGGCGCGGCCCTGGCCCAGGTGTGGCGCGGGGTGAATGGGTAGGCGTCCCGCGCCCCTCATCCTATAAATGCTGTGTCGCCTGCTCTCAATACCACTCCGTGAAGCTGTACAGAGCCTGCGCGACCTTGTGAATCTCGGCCTCCTGCAAATTGTTGAAGAAGGGCAGCCGCACCAGACGATCACTCACATCTTCCGTGACCGGGCAGTCGCCGCGTTGAGCGCCAAACTTTTCGCCCATATCCGACGTATTCAGCGGCAGATAATGGAACACCGTCTGAATATCCTGCTCTTTGAGGTACGCGATGAGTTTGGTGCGCGATTCCAGCGTGGGCATGACCAGATAAAACATGTGATACGCCTGTTCACACTCATCGGGGATGGTGGGCATCTGGACATGATGCTCCTCGGCCCAATCCGCCAGCAGATCATGATACGAATCCCATACGCGCTGCCGTTCCTTCTGGATCGTCTCGCGCTGCTCCAACTGAGCATACAGGTAGGCCGCCAGCATATCGCTCGGCAGATAGCTTGAGCCGACATCGACCCAGGTATATTTATCGACCTGACCGCGAAAGAAGCGGCTGCGGTTGGTTCCCTTTTCGCGGATAATCTCAGCACGTTCCACATAATGCGGATCGTTGATGATCAGCGCCCCACCCTCGCCACAGGTGAAATTCTTCGTCTCATGAAAGCTCTGGGTTGCCATCACGCCGAATGTGCCCAGATAGCGGCCCTTATATTTGGCGAACAGCGCATGGGCATTGTCCTCCACCACCGGAATGGTGTGGCGGTTGGCAATCTCCATGATGGTATCCATCTCACAGGCCACGCCCGCATAATGCACCGGCACAATCGCTTTGGTGCGCGGCGTGATGAGCGCCTCCAATTTCGTCTCATCCAGATTCAGCGTGTCGCGGCGCACATCGGCAAAGACGGGCTTCGCGCCGCGCAGCACAAACGCATTGATCGTGCTGACGAAGGTAAACGACGGCACAATGACTTCATCGCCCGGTTGAATATCGAGCAGCAGGGCGGCCATCTCCAGCGCGTGCGTGCAGGAGGTCGTGAGCAGCACTTTTTTCACGCCGAGCAAGTCTTCAAGGAGTTTGTGGGTTTTCTTGGTGTAGACGCCATCACCGGAGATGTGCATCTGGCCGCTGAGGGCCTCCTGAATATATTGCAGTTCGTTGCCCATCATGGCGGGCTTGTTAAACGGAATTCCGTATCCCATAGACTGTTCTCCACGTCATAGATACCCCCCCCGCGCAGCGGCGAGGTACAGACTGAATGGCCTGCATCATAGCATGAGAGGCACATGTGGCGTTAGGCACGGCTAGGGCCAAGACGCACAAGACGATGAGTTGGGTTTGTTAGCGCAGCAGCGTATTGAGTTTTGCGAGGACATCTTTGAGGATTGCATCGGGAACCTGAGCAATGAAAGCTGCTTTCCGCGCTCGCCAGTCTAAACTCTTGACCTGATCTGACAGAATCGCCCCTGTCACATCCAGATGATCGGGCAATTGAACCTCAAATGGATAGCCTTTGACCTTATTCGTGATCGGACAGCAAATCAGCAGGCCGACCTTGCTGTTGTATGATTTGGGAGACAACACCAGGGCAGGCCGACGCCCAGCTTGTTCATGCCCTGCCTGCGGATTGAATTCAAGCCAGACAAGATCGCCATGCTCTGGTACATAGGTCATTGCCAGTCCTCATGTCCGACAGCATCCCCTGTATCGATCTCGTCATGCATATTATCGAGTGTGACCTGACTGAGGAGCGTGTTGAGATCATAGGGAACCTCTCGAATGGGGACGATATGAATTTCTCCATCCACAATCCGTATTTCGACAGGTGTATCATTTTCGATCCCCGTTTCATCCGCAAAGGCTTTTGGAATCCTCAAGGCCAAGCTGTTACCCCATTTTTGAATTTTTGTGAGCATAAATTGTGCCTTATCGTATCTACATTGTAGAGACATTCTATCACAAATAGTGGTCACAGTTGGGCGCATTGTAGGGGCGCAGCACGCTGCGCCCACAATGGACATTCAGGGTGGAACGAAGTCAGCGGAACAGTGTTTACTCCGTCGGCAGACCGCGCATCATCCAGCCCAATGTCCCATCCACCATGTTATAGACATCGCGGTAGCCATTGCCCGTGAGGAATTCCGCCGCCATCGCGCTGCGGCTGCCCCGCGCACACACCAGCACCACAGGCTTTTCAGTGGTGATCTCGCCAATGCGCTCTGGCACAGTATTGAGCGGGATATTGATCGCGCCTGGAATATGCCCCTGTTCAAATTCTTCGATTTCGCGCACATCGATGAGGGCATAATCAGCAGCGGGATTGTTGGTGAACTGCTCTTGAAAGCTGGCAATATCGAGGTCTTGATGCATGAGAGTATCCTGACACAAGTGATTTTGCCCGATTGTAGCGTGGAACGGGAGATCAGAGAACCAGACAGAACGGCGTGTTAGGGAGGTGTTAAGGAAGTGGCTCTTTCTGCGCGATTGACGTATCCTCAATGGCATCCATGAACAAGGAGCTTTTATGTCTGTGCCTCGCGTTTTGATTCTCTGCACCGCCAATTCATCACGCTCGCAAATGGCCGAAGGGCTGCTGCGTCATATCGCGGGCAAGACGCTGAATGTTGACAGCGCAGGCGCACAGCCGAGTGTCGTTAATCCGCTGGCGATCCGTGCGATGGCGGCGAAGGGCCTCGATATCGGCCATCATCGCTCAAAATCGCTGACGGAATTTTTCGATCAGCGCTTTGATTATGTGCTCACGGTGTGCGATCTGGCGGCTGAAACCTGCCCCACCTTCCCCGGCAGGGCGGAACGGGTGCATTGGGGCTTCCCTGATCCTGCCGCTGTGACAGGCACCGAGGAAGAGCGTTTGGCGGCGTTTGAGCAGGTGCGCGATGACCTGGAAACGACGTTGAAAGAGTGGTATACGAGCCTGGGCCTCTCAAACGCCTCCGTTTAGTCACTGATCCTGCCCGCATTATGGGAGATAGAGAGCCTTTGGCGACCTCTCGGCCTAAGTTCTAGTAATCATTCACCTCTCCATGTGAATTTTAGGTTCGTAGGGGCAGGATGCATCCTGCCCAAGCCAAATCCCCTATAAATCAATCAGGGCGCGATACATCGTGCCCCTACGAGGGCCTTTTTGCCGTAGCTCCTAAAACAGCGGATCAAGCGTCAGCAGGCGGTTAAAACCGGCGTCGAAAGCATCTCACTCACACAACCATATTTATCAATAGTTTAAAGCGAAACACGCGATAAAAACCTTGTGATATGATGATGCGTGGAACGAACGATTGATGCCGCCGCCGCGTCTGTGCTTGACGAAACAGGCCACGCCGATTATGCTGGCGGCGCATCACACCTAATGATGAGGCGGCGATGTCCCAATCTGTCCCCCCTATTGAAACCCTTCCTCCCCTCAAAAGCGTGATCGAGCCTGATCCGGTCTTAGGTGGGTATATTGCCCATCATCCGAGCAACCGCCTGCTGCTGCTTATCATCGGCGGCATCGCCTATGCCATTCCGGTGCTGCTGCTGCAAATCCTGTTTGCAACGGTGGATCGCACGACTGCCGCGATTGTGCTCATCAGTGCTTATTCGCTGATTGCGCTGGTCATCGGTTGGTCGATTCTGCATCTGTGGAATCGGGAGATCATCCTGTATGAGCGCGGCTTCACCTATCGTGAAGGCTCACAACTACGGCCCTTTTTCTATATCAGCATCCTCTCGTTTCAGCAGCGGGTGGTGCGCTTTGCCGTGTTTCAGCGCTGGCCGTTGGTGGTGTATCGCGGCAGGTTGACCACCGATCAAAATGAAATCCTGCTGGTGAACAACGTCTACAGCCAGATCGAACTTCTGATGCGGCGGCTCGAAGCGGCCATCACGCGGGCGCGGCTGCCTGTGGTCGCGGCCAAAATGCAGAAGGGCGAAACGGTGTCGTTTGGCCCCATCAGCCTCTCGCTTGAGGGATTGCACACAGGGGGGAAGACGCTGCCCTGGTCAAAATGGCGCGGCTATCGCTTCGCCAACAATCAGCTTGTGCTGGTGGATGACACTGAGGCGGGCTGGGCTGCGCTGCCTGTGCTGGAGGTCGATCAGATTTTGCTGCTGGTGGCGCTGCTCAAGGCGACAGTGGAACAGCGACAGGCCCCCAATCGCAACGGCACGCATTAAAACAACCCCTCACCCCCGGCCCCTCTCCCACTTCGCGGTAGAGGGGAGGACACCTTTCAAAACCTTTTACGCATCGGCCTTTTCAGAGGTCGGGTTCTTCGCAACCGAAACAACAAACATCAAAATATCCCATTCAATTGTAGGGGCGCAGCGTGCTGCGCCCAAAACGATGATACCGAATCAAGGGCGCAGCGTGCTGTGTCCCTACAGTCCCTCTCAAATTTACCGGAAAAGCGCCGTAAAGCCCCTTGTTTTAACAATGGGGATATAAGGCGTAAAACTTGCAAAACGATCTCATGATGGTAAACTTTCACGCAATTCGATCACAATACCTTCGCCAATTTTGAAAACACAGCCAAATCCGCCTTTTTGAAGCAAATTTGGCCCCAAAACTTGGCTTATAAAAGGTCACGAAGTGCCAGAATTTGGCGAAAACCCTGCTTTT